>JBBSCN010000078.1:0-13275 GCA_038250265.1 Cytophagales bacterium
ATGTCGCCTTGCTGCGCAGCCGTTGTGATCTTTTTCACGAACTCATGCTCAGGAGCGATGACCATGAAATCTACTCCGAAGATGGTATCGGGGCGCGTGGTGAAGACGGCTATGGCTTCAGTTCCACTTTGCTTCTGCCTAACCTCACCCCGCTGAATATCGAAATGGAGTTTGTTTTGCTTCTGATTAACGTCACCCTCTTGAGTATTGGTAGAGAGTTTGTTTTGCGTCTGCCTAACCTCATCGTCCTGAGTATCGGAATGGAGTTTGTTTTGCTTCTGCCTAACCTCACCCCCCTGCCCGCTCTCCAAAAGAGAGGGGGAGGTGAGCTCGAGTTTAATTTTGTCCAATACAATTGGCAGCGTGTTAATTATCTCCTCATTCGTAAACCGGATTACCTTAAAGCCTTCACTTTCAATAAAGCTGGTGCGTTCGGCATCTTCTCGCTCTTGAAATTGATGGATTGGCCCATCTAATTCTACTACCAACTTTTTTTCAATACAAACAAAATCGGCAATGAATCTATCTATAGAATGCTGTCTTCTAAATTTATCACCCAATGCATTGTTGCGTATGGCTTGCCATAATTTATCTTCCGCTTCCGTTGGATTTTTTCTATTCTCACGCACATCCTCCTTAATGGCACTCCATGTCTTTGCATCGGAGGTAAAGACAAAATCTTGCGCATAAACTTCGCTCGAGGCACTTCCCCGCTTCTCTAGAGAGACGCCAGGGGTGAGGTTATGAGAGCCAATTGCATGACTTTTAAAAACCTCATTTTCATTTCCGCTCTCCAACTGGGAAGGGGAGGCGAGCTCAAACTCAATCATCGCCCCTACACTTTTGCCAATCCAATTTCGTTGAATTTCCTTCATCGACTCGCTAAAGTCCACTTCGTCCAAACCCTTCAACAAACGATCAGCATATTCGGTAATGCGCAAACTCCACTGGCGCATTTGCTTCTTTACCACAGGGAATCCACCTCGGTAACTCACTCCATTAATCACTTCATCATTCGCCAGCACAGTGCCCAACGCTTCGCACCAATTCACATCTGTATATGCCAAGTAAGCAAGGCGATACTGCATCAAAATTTCTTGCTGTGTATTTTCATCAAAAGCCTTCCACTCTGCTGCGCTGAAATTTTGACCGCGATAGCTAACGGGGTTGAATTTTGAATCTGCAATTGGGTGGGTCTTATTTCCTTCTGCTTCGAAAGTTTTAATTAACTCGGCAATACGCTCGGCTTTTTGCTTTTTCCGATTGTACCAACTATCAAAAATCTGTAAGAATATCCATTGTGTCCAGCGGTAATACTTAGGGTCGCAAGTCTGTACCTCTCGGCTCCAATCATAGCTAAATCCAATATTGCCTAATTGTCTTTTAAAGTTAATAATGTTATCGGCTGTAGAAACAGCCGGATGAATGCCATGTTCTAGTGCATACTGTTCAGCCGGCAAACCAAATGCATCAAAGCCCATGGGGTGCAATACGTTAAACCCTTTGATTCGCTTGAAGCGTGCAACGATATCGGAGGCAATGTAACCCAGCGGGTGCCCCACATGCAACCCTGCCCCGGAAGGATAGGGAAACATATCCAGCACATAGTATTTAGGTTTGCTCGAATCGTTTGAAACTTTGTAAACGCCCCGCTTCTCCCACTCGCTGCGCCACTTTTTCTCTATGTTCTTGATCTCTTCTTTGCTGTAATCGGCCATTGTACTGTTGTTCTACTTTTTAGAACCGCAAAAATAAGCCAAACTGATCAAATGGCCATCGTGAATGTGGGGCAGCCAATCAATACCTAGATCAATAAAACGCTATTTCGAAAACTCTCCTATGTGCTGGAGAATTTAGGATGGGTGGTGGACAAAACATTCGTTACCCCGTTCTAATTGCCGAATGGGGACTAGCTCTATACCTTGGTATTTGGCAGTCAGATCTAGCGCCAAAAGTTCTTTCCAATAGAGATTCAAATCCTTGACCTCCAAAAAGACCATTGTATTATCTACCCAGTCGCGCACGTAGGCCTTTTGTAAATAAACCCCAACTGCTTCAGTTCTGAAATAAGACAGAGCGCTATCAATGACACTTTCCTCAAAGCGCCAGTTGCCATAAAAGCTCGCGAAAGCTCAAAGTCCTTAGCTCCGATGAAGGGTCGAATTGAAATCGCGATATGTTTCATTGCTTTCGATCTCTACTTGGTGCGTGAATTAAGAATTGAAATTTAACAATCTATGGAGGTATTGCAAATGCATTTCTTTTGTGGTTTGACAAGCGCTAGTGTAACATCCCGAATTGAGTGAAGTGCGAATATCCTTCGTGTTGGCTCGGGCAAGGGATTGCAGCGGAAATCCTTTTTGCCTTCTCACCAACGGTTAGCTAGTCGTGCCACGGCTCTATGTGGAAGCACACAGCGGTGGCACGACTGAAACGCAAACAATAAGGGCAAAAAGATTGGAGCGGAAAGCCCGGTGGCCTTGCGTTTCGCTTGGCCATGCCCCATGAATTTAGCTCATTTCTTTCAATCTATTCTGCTACTTTTGTGCCTCAATTTTTTTATTTGGAATCGGCACGAGAGCAACTTCGTAAAACACTGGGCCTGCTGCAGATGGAACGGCAGGCAGACTTGGAACAGTATCGGCAAAAGGTATTGATGCGGCCGCTGCATGCGCGGGTGAAGGAAGGCATGACATGGTACCCTGTGCGCTTGGCTAAAGACTATATCGGCACGGGCGAGCGCATCATTATTGAAGTGGAGCGCACAAACCAGAAGGATCAGCCGCACGCGTTTCAGAGTGGTAAGCTGGTGAGTGTATTTTCGAATGCGCAAGGAAAATCGGAAAAAGAACATGTGAACGGGGTGATCAACTATGTGCGCGATAACCTGATGGTGATTACGCTGAACGGTGATGACTTGCCGGATTGGGTTGACAGCGGTTCGCTTGGTGTGGATGTGCTCTTTGATGAGATGAGCTATCGCGAGATGGAGTATGCAATGAAGAAGGTGATAGAGGCGGAGGGGAATAGAGTCGCTGAGCTACGTGAAGTTTTGTTAGGTGGAGAGATTGCCGGTTACCAGTTGCAAGGTGCCAGTGACCGAAAACTGGAAACCGGAAACCGGAAACTGGGAACCGATTTACTAAATGAAAGTCAAGAGGGTGCGCTACAAAAAGTTTTGAACGCACGCGATGTCGCCTTTATACATGGGCCACCCGGCACGGGCAAGACAACTACAATTGTGCAGGCGATCAAACAAACAGTAGCGAGCGAAGGGCAAGTATTGGTGTGTGCGCCTAGCAATGCCGCGGTAGATTTATTGGTTGATAAACTGAGTGGGCAGGGATTAAATGTATTGCGAATTGGACACCCAGCACGCGTGACGGAACAATCGCTGAGCAAGACATTGGACGCGCGCATTGCGATGCATGAAAATTACCACGAGCTTCGATCGCTGCGAAAAAAGATGGAACACACGCGTCAGTTGGCGCACAAATACAAACGCACCTTTGGTCATTTTGAGAAAACCGAAAGGCGCCTGCTGCAACAAGAAGCAAAGCAACTGAAAGCGGATGCGGATTTGCTCGAGTTTTATATTACCAATGACTTGTTGCAAAAGAGTGAAGTTATCTGCTGTACCTTGGTGGGGACAAGCCACCCTACACTGCGGAGCAGAAAGTATAAAACCGCTTTTATTGACGAGGCAGGGCAAGCGCTGGAGCCTGCGTGTTGGATTCCTGTCTTAAAAGCGCAGCGTGTAATTTTTGCGGGTGATCATTTGCAGCTCCCCCCCACTGTAAAATCAATTGAAGCTGCGCGCTTAGGTTTAGCGGAAACGCTTTTTGAAAAAGGAATTAAGAAACACGCAAAGCAATCTTCGATGCTACAGGTGCAGTACCGCATGCATCAGGACATCATGAATTTTTCGTCTCATTATTTTTATAAAGACGAATTGATTGCGCATGAATCGGTGCGGGCAGAATTACTGCGACCGAATCAACCGCCTGTTGAATTTATTGATACGGCCGGTGCCGGCTACACTGAACAGCAAGACCCCGAAACGCTGAGCAGATTGAATAAAGAAGAAGCTTCGCTACTAATTCGATTGACGGAAAAATTGATCGAAGAAATTGGGTTGGAAGAATGGCTGAGTCAAAACATTACGATGGGAATCATTACTCCGTACCGAGCGCAGGTAGATTATCTCCATCACTTGGCGGAAAGTTCTCCGCTACTTGAGCCACTGCACAAATTGGTTACAATAAACACAGTAGACGCCTTTCAGGGGCAAGAGCGCGATGTGATTGCCATCAGTTTTGTACGTAGTAATGCAAAAGGAGAAGTGGGATTTCTTTCTGACATTCGCAGAACGAATGTGGCCATGACGCGCGCGAAGAAAAAACTGATTATGATTGGCGATAGTGCCACGCTAGGTTCAAATCCTTTTTATACTCAGTTGCTGGAGTATGTGCAGGGGAAAGATTTTTATAGAAGTGTATTTGAACTTTAAATATAAATATAGTTGTTAGTTGATGGTTAATAGTTGATAGTTGATAGTTGTTAGAAGGATCAGTGCAGAAACCACCAACTAATAACTAAAAACAATTAACTACCTCTTTTTTTAGCCCCCCTTACCGCCTCAGCCGTCCAAGGGTCTTCAGGCCAATGGTGGCGGGGATAACGCATGCGGAGTTCGCTGCGTACTTGGTGGTAGGTAGTTTGCCAAAAGCTTTTTAAGTCTTGCGTTACTTGCACAGGTTTGTAGCCGGGAGAAAGCAAATGAAGGGTAACTTTTGTCCTTCCATCATTAACAGTGGGCGTTTCCAACAGGCCAAACATTTCTTGCAATCGAACTTCGATGATAGGTGAGCTACCATCCGAGAAATAGTTTAGTTTGATCATCGAGCCACTCGGTACTTTTAGTTTAGGCGGAGCTAGTTTGTCGAGCTGGGCGTTCATGTTCCAAGCTAGAATACTTTGAACAATCGCATTTACATCCAATCGTTGAAAGTCGAGGCGCTTAGAGACAGTTGTCAAAAAAGGTGCAAGCCAGTCATGAGCAGTGTGAATTAAATTCTCATCACTTACATCTGGCCAACCTTCATCTGGCCGCCACCTGGCCAAGCTCGACACACGGGCTTGCCATTCCCGTTGCTCATCGCCCCAATCGATTAACATTAATCCTTCTTCGCGGAAAGCAGACAGTAACACTTCAATCCGTTTTTCATCAGAGATTTTTGAAATAGACTTGCTCGACAAAATCAGATTACCAATTTGTCTATTGATTGTTGCGCTAATCATGCCGCGCTCGGCATCCCAAGAAATAGTTTCAGTTTCCACCGATTTTGAAAGTAAATCATTTTCACTTAATGGCGCAGCCATAAATATTTTTCCTGCCTTGCCGGCAGGCAGGCCTTCGCTTTTGCCTGCATCTAATTGCGCCACACACAACCAACCTTCTCGATGCAACGCATCATGATCCGGTAATTTTGCCACTCGTCCGTTTGCCAACTTGTAACGGTCGCCTTGCTTGTCCATTTGCTTTGCAATCCTTTCGGGATATACTTCGCTCAACAATAATCCCACTTCGGTATCGGCCACAGAAGTATTATCAACTGCAATTTTAAAAATCTTTCGCCAAGCAGAAGCAAGTCGTTCGATGCGCTGTAACACATTTCGATCTGCATTTACTTTTTCGCCTTGGCGAAATTTTCGCAAAAGGTCTACGCGCAAACTTAGGTCAGCTCCGGCTTCTTTCGGTAAGGGATCGCGCTCTTCCAGTAAGGAAGCTATATCCGATGCAAGGGAAATGTTGTCTGTTGATAAGAGCATGTGAGCAATACGCGGGTGTGTTGGCAATTTCAACATTTCCTTTCCGCGCAGCGTGATTTTTCCTCCCGACAAGGCTTCCAACTGATTCAACAATTCTTTTGCCTGACTTACCGCACCGCTTGGAGGTGGCGTGATCCACGTAAGTTCATTAATGTTTTGTATTCCCCAATTGGCCAATTCTAGAGTGAGCGATGCCAGATCAGCCTCAAGAATTTCTGGTTGTCGCGAAGGTTGCAAATGCTGGTTTGTATTTTCTGGCCACAGGCGATAGCAAACGCCCGGGCTTAATCGCCCCGCGCGCCCTGCTCGTTGATCAGCCGCATCGCGTGTGACACGAATGGTTTCCAATTTCGTCAGCCCACTACGCGGATCAAATTTTGGCACGCGTGAATAGCCTGAGTCAATTACTGTAGTAATTCCTTCTATGGTCAAAGAAGTCTCAGCAATAGAAGTGGCCAACACAATTTTCCTTGTTCCGTTGGAGTTGGGTAAAATTGCTTCTTGTTGTTGTTTGAAAGGAAGATCGCCATACAATGGAATAACTACCAATCCATTTTGTGCTTCCAACAACTCTTGTGCTTGCCGAATTTCTCCTGCGCCCGGAAGAAATACCAGAACATCTCCTCTTTGCTCAATCAACGCTTTGCGAATCACTCGCACAACTGACTGCGCAATTTTATCATCTTTGTTAGGCGTAATGTATTGATGAACGACCGGAAACTGTTTGCCCAAACTGGTCACCACAGGAGCTTGCAACAAAGCAGAAAGTTTTTCGCTTTCCAATGTGGCAGACATAATTAAAATGCGAAGATCGTCACGCAACAATTGCTGCGCTTGCAAACACAGGGCCAAGGCCAAATCTGCATGAAGGCTTCGCTCATGAAATTCATCAAAAATAACCAGCCCAACACCTTCTAGCGAGTTATCCGTTTGGATCATTCTTGTCAGAATGCCTTCGGTGACTACTTCAATTCGAGTTGCCTCGCTCACGCACGTCTCAAAGCGAATACGAAAACCGATGGTTTGACCTACTTCTTCTTCTAACAGAGTTGCCATTCGGGTGGCCACAGAACGGGCGGCTAACCTGCGTGGCTCTAATAAAATGATTTTCTTTTCCTTGAGCCAAGCCTCCTCTAAAAGTTCCAGCGGCAATACAGTTGACTTTCCAGCACCGGGGGGAGCTTGTAAGATTACGACTGAATTGCCCGCAAGCTTTTTCAGTAAGTCAGGAAGAATTTCAAGGACAGGATAATACGCAGACATCCTTGTGGTGCTACTAAGCAGTCTTTTGAGACAAAAATTCCCTCACCTTTTCGCGCGCCTCTTCAGGGCTATCAAAGACAAAAAATTCTACTCCTAGCTCAACCGATGTAGCGATCATTCGTTCCAGATACAATCTGCGAATGGGATCTTTAAATCCAATAGTTACGACACGCCTCAGTCCGATCCTTACTGCTTCGGGAACAACGGTAGTGGCAAACCACGCTTGGTCGTGTTCGGCTACTGTTCCTTGTTCGCGCAGGTCTGCAATCCAACATGGGGTACGATACGTTTTCAGAGTAGCCAACATCGCCTCAAACACACTACGGTATTCATCGCTGGTGATGCTCTTCTTCCAAAGAATGATAGTCGTGTTTATTTCCGCATCAAAGCACAGCTGGGCTGCTCCATTTTCAAAGAAAACTTGCTTTTCAACATCGGCTGCTTGAGGGAAGGTGATTTTAAAAGTAGTTCCAATGTTCAATTGACTTTCCACTTCTATATGCCCACCCATCATTTCTAGTTGGGTCTTCACCATAAACAGGCCCAACCCTTTTCCGCCAACATGGGTATGGAATCTTTTGTATAATTTGAAAATATTGTCTTTTTGTTTTGCCAAGTCTATCCCGAGGCCATTATCCTGAATTTCAAGAATAGTCTCGCGATTGAAACCTTTGCTCGACTTTAACACAACAGTCAACCTTCTATCGGGAGATCGATACTTGATGGCATTGCTTAACAAATTATACAAAATACTGTGGAGCATTGCCCGCATGGAATAAATATGCGGAGCACGATCAAAATCTGCTTCTATTGAAAAGTCGGGTTGAATTTGATCTTGCAACATACTGAGTACCCTTTTCCACTCGTCTTCTATTTCAATCTTCTCACGAATCAAATTCAAACCTTTCCGAAGGTCGATTATTACGTTCAAATCCTTTAACACCGCATCCAAGTCTATTGTGGATTGGTGAATGAATCGGAGTATTTCTGATTTTTCCGTTTCTTCAATATCTCGGTTCAACAATTGAGAAAGCCCTAAGAGCCGCGCTACAGGTCCGCGAAGGTTGTGCGACACCGTGTAAGAAAATTGCATAAGTTCATTATTGTGCTTTACCAATTCTTCGTTGGCCGCTACTAGGCTCTGGCTCTTTTCATCAACCAAGTTTTGCAATTGGGAGTTGTATATTGAAACTTTGTCTTTTTGATCATTGATCAGTTGATAGGCCTCTTCCAGTTTATCACGTCCTGCTGATAGCTCCTCTTGCTGCTGGTGCATCTCCTCATTCCTTGCTTTTATGTCAGTATTAAGGTTTCGGAGTTGATCATTTCGCTCCAAGAGAATGGCGTTGATTAAACTCTTTTCTCCTATGAGTTTGGTCGTGGTCTCTTCCGCCTTCTCAATAATTAGTTTAAGGGTAAATATCCCAAAGACTAACACAAAATAGGCGGTGATAACAATATAATTAAGATAATAATACCCGAGACCATTGAAGCCACGTTGGTAATAACCTAGTCCTAAAGCAGTATGAATCGGGTCAAAGAAAAATAAAAAAACAAAAGTGGAGGAGAGGCAAAGACCGATTTTCACTTTTTCCTTTAAACGAAACACGATGCCTGGCAATATGGTTGTTCCCAGCAAAATAAATCTGCTATCAAAATAGTCAATATAATAACGTGGGTTTATCAGCTCAAATTTTCCGCTCAATGTCAGGAACATGGTCATCCAAACAGGGGTGAGGCAAAAAAGTATACGGCCTATATTGTAGTAGCTACGGTTAATTAAGATGTAGGCTAAAAAAAGAACGCCCACCACAACTAGGTTAAACTGACTCAACGACCAAGTGAAAAGGCGGGTGAAAATAAAAAAAAGGATAAACGTAAGAATGGCAAGAATAACTGATAAAATATTGGTGATATAAACCATTTGCCGCAGTGGTTCTGGCACACGGCTGGAGGGCGGGAGAAAAAAGAAAATTCTTTGTATAGAAGTCATTCTAAAAACAAAATTAAATCAAACTACAGCAAAAAAACTAAATTTGAGTAAAGGGTGCTTGCATCAATGTTGAAGCAAATTAATAGCAAATTAGCCTATAATTAAACACTATGGAAATCAACCTAAAGTCATCCAGCCGTTGGTTAATGATTATGTTCTACGTGCTTGCAGGAATCAATCACTTTATCAGCCCCAATTTTTACCTTCCCCTTATTCCCCCATATTTGCCATCCCCTATTGGAATCAATATCGTCAGCGGTATTGTTGAAGTAATCTTCGCCATACTTTTGATCTTTAAGGGTACACAAAAATGGGCAGTCCACGGAATTATTTTAATGCTGATTGCCTTCATCCCTTCGCACGTGTATTTCATTCAAATCAATAGCTGTATCGAAGGCGGGCTCTGCGTGGCGAGTTGGATAGGATGGGTTAGGCTATTGATTATTCATCCCATTTTGATTTTTTGGGCGTGGAGCAATCGGAAATAAATACGATAGACCTAAGCTCTCCGCTTTCATTCGTTTGACAACCTTTTGCTGAAAGCGTGATAATCAACCGTAATGGTGTGTCGTGGGGTTTTGATCTGTTTGTGGTCGGGGTGATCTACCTCGCGCTGACCAAGTTTGGTAAGATCAGTGGGACATTTCCATTTACCTACTAATTCTTTTGCCATGATTTTGTTTTGCAACTCTGCGCCCGGCCAAATACAACCCAATGGTTGGGATAGTCCAATGAAGTACACATTCTCGATTGTCGGATGGAACATGCGCAAGTACAAAGGCATGTTTCCTTGTGAATAATCAAATAGCATTGAATCAAAGAACGGATGCGAAATGATATAACCCGTACATGCAACAATTACATCATACCCGTTGTTGGTTCGATCCTTAAACATAACGGTATTGCCTTCATAATGGTCAATGTCCGATCGCAGTTTGATTTTACCATGACGCATAAAGTAAAATAATTTAGTATTGATCGCGGGATGATGAAATCTAAAATCAGCCTCTGGCTCGGGCAATCCGTACGATGTGTTCGTTCCTTGGATGATTTTAATCATTAGACTCGTGGTTTTGCACCAGAGAAATTCGGGAAGAAAGCGCAGCAAACCGCCCCCCGTATCAGAAGGCTTTCCTCAAATAAAAAATAATTTTAATCAATATCAATGTGGTAAACATCCGTTTCATTTCGTTTAATACTTTTAATATGAAACCCACCGGGTTGAGAAATTTCTTCAATCATATCAAACATCAAACAACTTTTTGGCAAGCCTTCAAATATCAACAGAAAAGTAAAATCACCTCTTCGAGGAATGATCGTCCATTGTGGTGCAAAGGAAATGTTCTCCGCATGAACCAATTGAGAACGAGCAGTCGAATCGCGGTCAGTCAAAAACGTTGTGCGCCAAATGCGAATGAGCATATCTGTGGAAGTGTTTTCAAAATGACAGTGCACATACACGTACGAATCTTCCAAAGAAGCAGGATCAATGGAGGTGAGCGTCTCAACATCCACTTTCGGCTTGACCGCTGGCTCTTTTACCTCAACTGCTGAATGAATACTACTCATTACTAACTCTTTGGAAACCATGGAAAAAAAGAAGGAGTCTTTCGAATGTACTCTTCATATTGCGGTTTACTCTTTTTCAAATTACGCTCTAATAACGATACACCCGAAACTTTCAGTAACAAAAAAGTCATACCCACCGAACTTAGAATGGGCCAGTAGCTTCCTGCCGCCACTGAAAATAAAGCGAAGCCCCACCACACACAGGCATCGCCAAAGTAATTGGGGTGGCGCGTGTATTTCCAAAAACCCGTGTTCAATACTTTCCCTTTGTTGGCCGCATTGGATTTGAATTTTACCAATTGATAGTCACCTCCGGCCTCAAACGAAAATCCAATGATCCAACACGCGCAAGCCAGGCCATCGAACACATTGAAAGGATTGGTAAAATATTGCCCAGCCAACAACGGAGCAGAAATCATCCAAAGCAAAAATCCCTGCAACAAAAACACCTGAAAGAAACTAAACCACCAGTAGCGTTCAGCACCATATTGTTTTCGAAATTGAGCATATCGATAGTCTTCCGGCTTGCCGACATTTCGCCAAAACAAGTAGCCAAACAAGCGGAGACCCCAAATCGAAGACAATACAAGCACCAAAATTCTGCGAACATCATCGCCCGATGAATTTAAAAAGTAGAATACGGTCAACAGTACAAAACCCAATCCCCAGAAGGGATCAACGATGCTCGCATTTACGAGTTTAATGCTGACCAACCACACCAGTGTGAGCAGTGCCATCACTACCAAAAAGCCCTTTAGATAAATGACCAAAAAATCCGAAAGCATCTGTCAAAAATGTAAAATTAAAGGTCAGTATTCAATAGATACGCTACCTTATTTTCACCTACCAATTCAAACCGACCCCAACCTAACTTCGCGAGGTCACCCGCTCTCTACTTCGTATAGAGGGGGAAGGGTTGCATTGATTATCCTGAAACAACTCTTACATTCGTATTTTTAAATCCAATGGCTCAACTAATCATCAGCAGTCACGCTGAATTTGAAACCTACCTAGGCAAGGAGCTAGGCGTTTCCCAGTATCATGAGATCACCCAATCTCAGATCAATCAATTCGCAGATGCCACGCTCGACCATCAATGGATTCACACCGACCCGACCCGAGCCGCTGAGAGCCCGTTTAAAAGTACGATCGCTCAGGGCTATCTCACCCTCTCGCTAGTGCCACACCTGTGGGATCAAATTGCAGAATTCAGAAACATAAAAATGATGGTGAACTATGGCATCGAAAAGTTAAAATTCAATCAGCCTGTTCTCACCACTCAACAAGTCCGCCTTCGGGCCAAGCTTCACTCAATCGCCAACTTACGGGGCATTACTAAATTTGAGGTGGATGTAACGCTAGAGATCAAAGACAACGCAAAGCCTGCGTTTAACGGAGTTTTGGTTTTCCTGTATCACTTTAAATAATTTTAACTGGCTACAAGCCACAGGCCGCAAGCCCATTTGACCACCTGATCAGCGTGTAACCTGAAGCATGTATCTTGTAGCCCTAATACGAATCAACAACATGAAAGACTTTAAAAAATATTTTTCAATTGCCGCGCCTCCACCAGATTTGTACTTGGCCCTCACCAACCCGCTTACGATCCTTTTATGGTCGGGAGAAGATGCTGTGATGTCCACTGAGGTGGGAAGCGAGTTTTCGCTATGGGAAGGAAGTATTTTAGGCAAAAATCTTGCGTTTGAACCCAACAAAAAAATTGTGCAACAATGGTATTTTGGGGAACAAATAGAGCCTTCGATTGTCACCATTAAATTACATGAAGATAAAGAAGGAACGTCTGTTGAATTACGACATACAAATATCCCCGATGAAGATTACGATGGTATTGTAGAAGGATGGACGAATGCATATTTTGGATCGTTGGAAGAGTTTTACTCGGAAGGGGAGTAATAGTTGGAAGTTGAAAATTAGAAGTTGGAAGTTAAGAGTTGAAAGTAGAAAGTAGATAGTAGAAATGGCATTACTGGAAAAGAATCTATTCATAAAAAAATCACAATTGCCGAATGCGGGCAAAGGTCTCTACACCAAAAAAGAAATTGCAAAGGGTGTCCGAATTGCAGAGTATAAAGGTAAACTCAGAAAATGGAAAGACGTCAAACACTTGGATGGCCACAATGGCTTTCTGATGTACATCACGCGAAATGCAGTGATTGATGGTTCGGATACAGTCAAAGCATTGGCACGATTTGCTAATGATGCCCGGGGATTTGGAAGAGTTGACGGATGTAAAAACAATTGTGAGTTCGTTAGTGAAGGCAACAAGTGCTTTATCGAATCCATCAGTCCCGTCAAAAAAGGAGAAGAACTTTTGGTGGGATATGGCAAAGAGTTTTGGCAGCTGCAACGCAAAATCAAAAAAGCATTGCTTAAATAAAAAAATCCCCAAGTTTCGTCAGGGATTTTTGTTCATTTCAATTCACTACCAGATTCGAATTCGATCTTCCGGCTTTTTATACAATTTATCCCCGGGCTTTACATTAAAAGCCTTGTACCAGGCATCCATGTTCACTACAGCACCAATGGTACGATACTCATTAGGAGAATGTGAATCGGTCACAATCAATTGCGCCTTGGTGTCGGGCAACGTATTGCTA
>JBBSCN010000079.1:0-13255 GCA_038250265.1 Cytophagales bacterium
TCGGTGTAACCCACCGAAGCAATTTCCGGTGAACAATAGGTGCAGCCTGGAATATTATTGTAATTCAATGGTTCAGGATTCTGTCCCGCAATTTTTTCTACACAGATAATTCCTTCGGCAGAAGCCACATGCGCTAATGCAGGGCCAGTGGTAATATCGCCAATTGCATATACACCCGGCACATTAGTTTTGTAGTAGGCATCCACCAGCACTTTTCCTTTTTCATTTTTCACGCCTACTTCTTCTAAACCGAGGTTTTCTAAATTCGTGGTATAGCCTACAGCGGACAATACAACATCTGTTTCTATCTTTATTTCGCCATTCGGAGTTTTCACCGTTGCCACACATCCTTTTCCACTCGTGTCGACTTTAGTTACTTCCGAGTTGGTATAAATAATAATACCGGTTTTCTTAAATGACTTTTCCAATTGCTTAGATACTTCTTCATCTTCCACCGGAACCATCCGAGGTAAAAATTCTACGATTGTTACTTCAGTACCTATGGTGTTATAGAAGTAGGCAAACTCTACCCCTATCGCACCAGAACCCACAATCAACATTTTTTGAGGACGCTCTGGCAAGACCATTGCTTCGCGATAGCCAATTATTTTTTTACCATCTAATTTCAAATTTGGCAATTCACGCGAGCGTCCACCCGTTGCAAGGATGATATGCTTTGCATCGAAATCGGTTTTCTTTCCAGCAGCATCTGTCACTTCTACTTTTCCACCTTTCTTCAATTTGCCATGGCCTACAATCTGCTCGATTTTATTCTTCTTAAACAAGAACTGCACCCCTTTGCTCATGCCAGCAGCTATATCGCGACTGCGCTTTACCATGGCCGTCATATCGGGCGAGGCTTCCTTCACATCAATTCCATAGTCTTTGGCATGCTGAATGTACTCAAACACATTGGCACTCTTCAATAAAGCCTTCGTTGGGATGCATCCCCAATTTAAACAAATACCGCCTAGTTCGGCCTTTTCAACGACAGCCACCTTCATGCCCAACTGCGAAGCACGAATAGCTGCTACATATCCACCCGGGCCTGAGCCAATAACAATCACATCAAAACTCGCCATACTATTGTTGTTTAAGATTATTTCATAAAAGCCAAAATTAACCCAAAATCTGATTCGGAAAAAAGATTAGTTTCGCAGTGTTATTGTTAAAGCAATCAAAATTGAAGCGGATCAAAAAGTATTAAAATGAAACTCCTCCAAAATAAAACCGCCCTCATCACGGGCGCCTCTAAAGGCATAGGCCGATCCATCGCTATCAAATTTGCCGAGCAAGGCGCAAATGTTGCCTTCACCTATTTGTCGAGTGTAGAGCAAGGCCAAGCACTCGAAGCTGAACTCACTTCAAAAGGCGTGAAAGCAAAAGGCTATCCCTCGGATGCTTCGGACTTTGGCCAAGCGGATAAATTAATTGCTGATGTCGTAACCGAGTTTGGTTCGCTCGATGTGTTGGTCAACAACGCGGGCATCACCATGGATAATTTATTGTTGCGCATGACGGAAGAGGCGTGGGACAAAATCATTAACGTAAATTTGAAGTCGTGCTTCAACACAGTAAAGGCTGCTTGTAAACCAATGATGAAACAAAAATCAGGATCTATCATTAATATGACTTCAGTCGTAGGATTAAAAGGCAATGCAGGGCAAGCAAACTATGCTGCATCAAAGGCGGGAATTATCGGATTCACCAAATCGATCGCATTAGAATTGGGTTCGCGCGGTATACGTAGCAATGCGATAGCCCCTGGCTTCATCGAAACAGAAATGACAGGAAAGCTCGATGAGAAAACCGTTCAAAGCTGGCGCGATGCTATCCCACTCAAGCGAGGCGGCAAACCCGAAGATGTGGCCGATGCGTGTGTTTTCTTAGCTTCTGATATGTCTGCCTATATTACTGGACAGGTGATCCAAGTGGATGGA
This sequence comes from Cytophagales bacterium, assembly GCA_038250265.1. Taxonomy (GTDB): domain Bacteria; phylum Bacteroidota; class Bacteroidia; order Cytophagales; family Cyclobacteriaceae; genus ELB16-189. The sequence goes on from JBBSCN010000079.1 coordinate 1,941, forward strand.
GGAATGTTGACTTAACTGGATTCCCGTTTAAAGTCTTTCATGCTACAAACACTTGTAAGTAAACTTTTTAATAAATTTTTAACACGACATTTGGAAACTCTACTAAACTAGTATACGTTTGTGTCATCATAGTCGGTGAAGCATTTTTTGCCATCCGATTTATAAAGAAGCGTGGAGAGAACAGGCTCTGTGAAACGCTAGCAACCCCGAAAGAAGGTGCTAAAACCTGCCTCAAAGAAGGTCTTTGAGGAACTATAAACCGGTATGAAAATGACAACATTCAACATCACCCTCGCACGAACAAAAGTTCGACTTCTCTCTTCGAACATTTACATTCAAAACCTTAGCAGTAACATTTGTTGTTGCATGATGTGCCCGCCTGCCTGCAATGCAGGTTGTTGTTAGTTGGTTGTTGACCAACTGCAGCAACAAACTAGCGCACGGCCTACCGAGTGACGGGTACGGACAAGGCTATGTCCCTCAATTTAAAATTCATTAGTTAACATTTATTCATCATTTAAAATTATTTAATTATGTCATTACGATTCGAAACACTTCAATTACATGCAGGTCAAGAAGTTGATCCTACAACAGGGTCACGTGCAGTGCCTATTTATCAAACTACTTCTTATGTGTTCAAAAATTCTGCGCACGGAGCCAATCTCTTTGCGCTAAAAGAATTTGGAAACATTTACACACGGATCATGAACCCGACTACAGATGTTTTTGAAAAACGCGTAGCAGCATTAGAAGGCGGAGTAGCAGCTTTAGCAGTTGGGTCCGGCCAGGCGGCTCAATTTATTGCGCTTAATAATATTCTACAAGCAGGCGATAATTTTGTTTCCACCACTTTTTTGTACGGGGGCACTTACAATCAATTTAAAGTAGCATTTAAAAGATTGGGTATAGAAGTTCGGTTTGCCGAAGGCGATAAGCCAGAAGCGTTTGAAAAACTGATCGACAAAAATACAAAGGCTATTTACTTGGAGACCATCGGAAATCCTGGTTTCAATATTCCGGATTTTGAGGCGATTGCTGCATTGGCAAAAAAGCATGATCTTCCCGTGATTGTCGACAACACTTTCGGGGCAGCTGGTTATTTATTCCGTCCGTTAGAGCATGGAGCAAATGTGGTGGTGGAATCTGCTACTAAGTGGATAGGCGGCCACGGCACTTCCATCGGTGGCGTGATTGTAGACGGAGGAAATTACAACTGGGGCAATGGCAAGTTCCCTGCATTTATAGAACCAAGCGAAGGTTATCATGGTTTGAAATTCTGGGAGGTGTTTGGTGAAGGCAATCCGCTTGGTTTACCAAACATTGCCTTCATCATTCGTGCGCGCGTGGAAGGCTTGCGCGATTTCGGGCCGGCTATCAGCCCATTCAATTCATTCTTGTTGATTCAAGGATTGGAAACACTTTCGTTGCGGGTACAACGTTCCGTGGACAATGCACTGGCGTTAGCTCAATGGTTAGAGCAACATGCTAATGTGGAGACCGTCAACTACCCGGGTTTAACTTCTAGCACGTATCACAAACTAGCAAAGAAATATTTGAAGAATGGATTTGGCGCGGTGCTGTCATTCACGGTGAAAGGAACAAAAGAAAACACGGCTCAACTGGTTGACAATCTAAAATTGATCAGTCACTTAGCGAATGTGGGCGATGGCAAAACATTGATCATCCAGCCTTCGGCCACTACACACCAGCAATTGTCGGACGAAGAACAAATTTCTTCAGGAGTACTTCCTACCTTGTTGCGCATTTCCGTTGGCTTCGAGCACATTGATGACATCAAATCAGATTTGCAACAGGCATTTGATAACGTATTTAAAAAGGAATTGGCGACAGCGTAAACCTCACCCGATCCCCTCTCCAAAAGAGAGGGGAAGTATAAAAAAGAATGGTTTCTAAAATAAAATAATTAATGCAACTCCTCCCTTCTCCAAAGGAGAAGGGCAGGGGATGAGGTTATGATAAAATCTGATCACATCTTTCACTACTCACAAGATTTTGAGCTAGAGGCCGGGGAAAAACTCCCTGGCTTTCAGCTCAAATACACCACCCTAGGTCAACTTAACAAAGACCGAAGCAATGTGGTTTGGATTTGTCATGCCCTTACGGGAAGTTCCGATTTTACCGATTGGTGGAAAGGCTTTTTCACGGAGGGAGCACCGTTCGATCCGCGCGATTATTTTATCATTTGTGCCAATGCTTTGGGTGGATGTTATGGATCAACCGGGCCTCTTTCGATTAATCCGACTACAGGCAAAAATTACTTTCATGATTTTCCACTCATCACCAACCGCGATATTGTGGGGGCATTTGATTTACTACGACAAGAGCTAGGACTTGCTAAAATACATTCGTTGATCGGTGGTTCGCTCGGTGGACAACAAGCATTGGAGTGGGCGATTGAACAGCCAACCGTATTCGAACATTTGATTCCGGTTGCGTGCAACGCCTTTCACTCGCCTTGGGGCATTGCCTTCAATGAAGCGCAGCGCATGGCGATCACGGCTGACCCTACTTGGAAAGAAAATGATGCGCGCGCTGGAAGCGAAGGCATGAAGGCTGCGCGGGCAATGGGCATGATCTCATTTCGCACCTACGAAACCTACGAGACTACGCAATCCGAAAAAAATTTAGATCAACTAGATGATTTCCGTGCAGCTTCGTATCAGCAATATCAGGGCCAGAAATTAATAAGCCGCTTCAATGCGTTTTCGTATTGGACTCTCACCAAGGCAATGGATAATCATCAAGTAGCAAGGAAACGAGGAAGTGCTGAAAATGCGTTGAGCCAGATAAAAGCAAAAACATTAATCATTGGTATCACAAGTGATTTGCTTTTTCCGTTGCACGAACAAGAATTTCTAGCTGCTAACATTCGAACTGCAGAACTTCATGTAATTACATCTGTTTATGGCCATGATGGCTTTCTCGTTGAGTTCGAGCAGTTCAAAAAATTAGTCAGAAAATTTTTTCGATCATCCAAAAAAGAAAAAGCGCCAAACAATTCTTCTTACGACTTCAACTCGTTGGAGGATTTCACCATATAGACAATGAAGAAAAAATTAAAAATAGGATTATTCGGTTTCGGAGTGGTAGGGCAAGGTCTTTATCATGTGCTCAACGAAACGCATGGCGTAAAGGCAGAGATCAAACGAATTTGTGTAAAGAACAAAGACAAACAACGCAATCTGCCCAACGATATTTTCACGTTTGACAAGACTGATATCTTGGGCGACAAAGAAATAGATATCGTAGTGGAGTTGATTGACGATGCCCCCGCTGCTTTTGAAATTGTCAAGTCGGCTTTGCGCGCTGGCAAGCATGTAGTTACTGCTAACAAAAGAATGTTAGCCGAAAATTTGGAAGAAATTTACAATTTGCAACAGAAGTACGATCGCTCAGTATTGTACGAGGGTGCAGTATGCGGTAGCATCCCCATTTTGCGCAACCTGGAAGAATACTACGACAACGATTTGATCACCAGCATTGAGGGAATTTTTAACGGCTCTACCAATTTTATTCTTACCAAAGTGTTTGAAGAAAAGAAGAGTTATGCTGATGCATTGAAGACGGCACAAGAATTGGGTTTTGCCGAAAGTGACCCTTCACTTGACGTAAAAGGCTATGATCCAAAATTCAAGTTGGCTATTGCCATCGCGCACACGTTTGGCGTTTTTGTAAAACCCGAAAACATTATCAACGTGGGCATCGATAAAATTTCTGCCGTAGATTTGAAATATGCGAAGGAAAATAACCTTACCATCAAGCTGGTGGCACGTGCCTATAAATTGGATGGCAAAATTATTGGCTTTGTCGCTCCACAATTTATCCCTGCCGACCACATGTTGGCCAACGTGCGTAACGAATACAATGCTGTGTTGGTAGAAGGCGCTTTCGCAGAAAAGCAAGTGTTCATCGGCAAAGGAGCAGGCGGCTACCCTACTGGCTCGGCAGTGCTATCCGATATTTCTGCATTGACTTTTGACTATCGTTACGAATACAAAAAGTATACACAAGGCGAAGGCTTCGCTTTTTCTAATGATGCGCTAGTGGATGTAGTCATCAGCTTTACCAACAAAGAATCAATTCAGCCAGCTGATTTCGAAAATTTCAAAGGCGGCTATCAAGGAAATGGTTTGCAATACATGACCGGCTCGATTACGCTAGAAAAACTTAAAACACTTTCAAAGCGCGATGACGTAAGTGTAATTCTTTCACCTGATTTGAATCTGGAGGCAATCGCGGTAATAAAAAAGCAGGAATTGTTTTCGGCTTAACGACTACTTTTTCTTTTTTAGTTTACGTCTAGTTTTGTTTTCAACTTTTTTGATGCTTTCGGCCGAAGGTAAACGTTCGGGCATCGTTCCTCCTATGTCCTTAATGGTTTGCCGTACTTTCTTGCCAACCTCGTAATGGGTTTGGTTGGCTTGTTGCTTTCCCTTGATATTTTCTCTACGCAATTTCTCTTCCGTTTGTGTGGCACGAAAAAGATTAGCACCTAGTTCGGTACTGCCCATGTGATCCAGTATCTGCTGCGATTTTTTCAGCCCTTTCCTCTTGTGAATACCTTTTGAATCCAGCCCTCCATACAACCCCATTTAGCCGTGGTTTTGAAAAATAGCGTAATCTATCGATCCCGTTACTCCAGCTTTCTTTGTAGCCACAGCCAATTGTGTGTTGCGCTGGGTCATTTCGTGCCGAAGGAACAAACGCTTTTCTTTTTCGATGCTTAGATAGTTGTACTCTTCCATTTGCTGTATTTCGCGCAAACGTGTTTGCACAGCAAAATAGGTTTGCCCTAGTGCTACCACTTCTTTGAAAGGATCAGCATTTTGTACGATCAAATAACAGGCATAACGAGAGAGTTTTACGCCTTCTATACCTCTTTCGGCACCGGAACCGATAACGACCATTTCGAGGATATCCTCGAAATGGTCTGTTATTTTATGTTTACTATTTTTACAAGCCTCTTTTGCCTTGTCAATTACAGGAAGGAAATGCCTGTACTCTGAATACTCGAGAACTTTGCTAAGATCACGAGCGTTCCAGTATTCGTTGCCTATTTCATCGGCCTTTTTGATTTGCTCAAAAAGTGAGGAGCCGGGTTTTCAAATTTCCTTTGCCATAGTTTAAATTGGAATATTTGAAACTACAATTTAACTGTTTACTTATATCTGTTGGCTAAAATTTACAGCCAATTACGCCCGCTGGTGAAGAACACCAGCGAAGGATGAAAATTTGGCGCGGTGAATGATAAAGATTATTTTCCGAGTGAAAAATCGTATTTCTGCGGTGTGCCCTTGATGCGCATATTTAAAAACCGAACCCTCTTGTCTTTGTTACGGTATTGGATGGCGTCTACTTGATCAGGATCTACTTCTTCTTTTTTCTTGCCTCCAAACAATGCCTGAAACCCAACTTGTGAAACAAGTCGCAAGGGAACGCGGATGAGGTAATCCATTTTTAAATCAAGGGTCTGCGTTCCCTCCATCTCAATGAATCCCAATGAAGAATTGATCGTCATGGCGGGAATGGTGAGGACACCATTTTTTAAATCGATTCTATTTTGAAGGGTATCGAAACGCACCTTGTTAATATTCTTGTCTTTAAAATAGCTCGACATTGCCTGAAGAGGCGCGAAGTCGTTGATGCTCCCGTTGAGTATGCGCACATCCAAGTGTACTTCGCCATCATTTAAAATAGGTGTCAAGTCGGGATGTACGTGAATTAAACTATTGATAGAACCTGAGAGTTGGCCGTGGAGATTTTTATTCACCATAAAATCCTGACCGAAATTATCAAACTTTAAAAAGAGTTGATCAATGTTTAGGTTTTCCATACGGGTATTACTCTTCAAATATATTTTTTTTGAATCCGATCCATTGAAGTACCCGTTCATCGCAAAGATTCCCCCTGCGGTGGCAAAACGCAAGGTGTCCATGTACAAAAAATGGTTCTGCTGCATGCGGAACTGGCTCTTGAAATTTTGCAACTCAACGTGATGGTGTCTAATTTTATTGATGTCAGCTGAGAACGACATATCGGTAAAGGGAACTTCAAAGATGTTGAAGGCCTTGGCGTGGTCTGCAGGCGATTTTGGCTTTTCTAGATCGAAATTGAGCAACTCATCCAAATTCAGCATTGAAGATTGAATTGAAAACTTGTTGTCGCGCTTGCGAAGGACCTGACTTTTGCCGGTATAAAAAGTAAGGTTTAGATTAAAATCGCTGCTGCCCATTTTGGCAGAGAGGTTCTGAACAGATAAGTGTTCATCTTCAAAGTGTATGCGTCCTTTTAGGTCTTCCACCTTCAACGGATGTACACGCAGCCTTCCTTCCACCTGGCTGATCAATAGGTCGGCTGACTTAAAATGAGTGTCAAAATACAGATCGGTGAATCCATGCAGCTTCAAGTCTTTGATGACTTCGTCTTGATAATCTTTCGGCAAGTAACTTTCGCCCTTATAGGTAAGCAAGTTATGTAACTTCACTTGCTTTGAGTTGAGATCAAACTCGAAACGGGTATTGCCCCGTTTTACGGAGTCAAACCAAAGCGCGTAGTTTACCAACCTACCATTGAAATGAAAATCTGATTGATCAATCTCACCACTGAAATCTTTGATCTGAAAAGAAGTATCGGTGACAATTATATCGGCTCGCATATCATGAAAGGTGTGGGGGTATCCTTTCAGGTCGGCATGCAAATCATGAATGAAAAACTCGCCCTGCGGAAGGGGCGATTTTTTTAGTTTCGCTACAGAAGTTTCGAAGCCAAGTTTCGCTTCGTAATTGCTAAGCTCTTCATCCAGCCGCTTCGCCAAGGAAGTATCGGAAGCCAGTAGCTCGCGAAAGAAAAGTTTATTGCCTTTGGCACCTAACCGGATTGAAACATTTTTGTTGAGTCTGTGAAACAGCGCGGGCAGATCACTGATCATACCACTTAATGTGATATCGGAGTTTCCAACATGAATAGAGAGCGAATCCAAGGTGACCCTCCCGTCCTTCATTTCTGCATGTGCATTAATGCGATTGACCGTAAGTGACAGCTTTGGCAAGAAAAATGACAAGTCTTGAATAATCAATTCACTTTCAATTCCCTCCTTTAATTTTAGCAATGTGTTTTCCGGTTTTTGAACATCTATGAGTTCACTGAAGTTCATGCTTAGCTTCACGTTCCCTTTTAAGTTTTCAATTTCCTTAATTTGAAGAAAGCCGGCCAAAAAATCTAAATCTAGATCAGAAACGAGACGTAGGGCTACCTGAGGGTTTGTAAAGTCCCGTACGGTAATATCGCCACGGAAAGAACCACGAGCAGGACGGAACGAAAAATTTTTCAATTCAAATACAGATGTTGAAAAGTTATGTGCGGCACCATTGGTAAATGATCCTTTAAAACCTAGTTTGTCAATCCCCTTGTTGGCTTCTCTATTTTGGATACGCCCTTCAGAACAGCCAAAAACAAAATTCAACTCCGGCTGCTGTTGAGCACTGGCCTTACCCTTGACGGTACCTTCAAAGAAGATACTCCCCTGATTGTCGTAGCGGGCAATAATGGATGCTGCTTCCGGTGGTGCCAAGGCGGTCAGTAAACTGAAATCCGGTTTTTCGCCATTGACTTTCAAGTCAAATTCCGGTGTATCGGAAAGCCCTATGGAACCCTGAGCAGAAAACATCGCCTCCTCTAAGCCGAGGTGCCCCTCTGCAATGCTTAACTTTTTTGTAAGTGCGTCAAAAGCCAAGTTTGATTCAATTGAAATTTTCTTGTCGTGAAAAAATGTAGGTTCATTATTTTGTAGTAATGAAAAAATAAATTTAGCAGACACCTTCATCTGCGTATTTCGTTCGTTGGACCGGATCGACAGTTTAAATTTCCGGATTGACGACAGGTACAGTGTAGAATCGGGTTGACGAAAGCTGATTTTAAAATCTTCCAAGATCAACTTCTTTAGATGTATTTGAAATGCAGACGAAGCAGAAGAGGTTGTGTCAGATTTAATATTTTTAGCAAGTAAAAGATTGATGTCTCCATTGGAAAACTGCACAATGTCCAAGTGGCCGCCCTTGATGTCTATTGATTTTACGTCAAATTTTGATTGTAAAATATCCAGCCAACGAAAACCAATATATAGGTCATCGATTTCATAAAGGGGCTTCTGCACCGTGTCTTTAGTGGCGTAAAAGACAACTCCCTTGAGGTCAACATCGAGATACGGGAAATCATGGAAAAGGGAAAGCTGGCTGTCGGCTATTTGAAGGCGGCCTTCAAAATTTTTGTTAACTTCTTCAATGGCCCACTGTGTGATTTCTTTCTGCTTGTAGTAGACGGTAGCAGCCGAGATGGCCAATAGAGCTACCACGAGTATGGCAGCTGCCAAAACAAATTTAATTATGCCTCTTTTAGTCATGCGTCAAAAAAAAAATTGTCATTGCACTGGTTAGATCGACTCACTTCAGTCGATGGCGGTTTAGGAATTGTCCACAATTGAAAAATCGCCCCAAAGTTAAAAACTTAACGCACAGCACACAAAGAAAAACAGGCAGAGTTCTTAAAGTTTTTGAGAGTCTCGTGTTTAGAAGCACTTTCACTTTTTGATTTGGCGTTTCGCCCATCCCGGTGTTTTTTCACCTGCCTGTATGCCCCAATTTATTTCATTTGAAGACATTCGAAACGGCAAAAAAATTGCTTTATAGACTAAATGAAACGGATATCTAAGATTTACCTAGGCAATGACGTAGTCGGAGGCTGGGCGAAGCGGGTTTGCCGAGCAGATTTTGAATTGTTTTTTATGTACGTGGACATGTATCCGACAACAAAAAAAACTAGAGGAAATTTAATTTTCCTGTGAAGGAGATCGTTTTTTGTTTTTTGATCTTTCGAAAAAGTAAATAAAAATATTACAAACAATTAAATAGATAAACGCAGCCTTCACATTAAAAAATAGAATAGGACAACCTATTGAATAAAGCACAATTTTTGAAATGATATTCATATTCTTTAGACTTTTGATTTCAGGATTCAACCAAAATAAATCTTATCTTAGGAAATAAAATTAGCTAATTTTTTGTGATATTCAACTGTGGGCATTGTTCGCTCAGTCAGGCGTTCTATTACAAGCCGGCTACAAGCTGGCGCGCGTTTGAAACGCGTGCCTTTAGAGAGGACTAGAAATCAATTGAAGGTGATAGCTTATGTGGTTGGTAAAGAACTGCGAACCAGCCTCGGTCATGGTATGGACAGCCATAAGATGGCGCACATTTCTAACCATTTAGAATCTAGCCCATTAAGTATTAAACTAGGCAAGAATGATCACGTGTTGCAAACGCGCCCTAAATAGGGAGAGGATTGGACAGTAATTGCTGGGGATAGATGATGTCCTTGGCTATGAACTTCGGCCATGGGATGGAGGCATTGTTGGAGCCCGAAATGGATTGTGCCATGGGTGGCGACTGCCGACAGCCCGGCCCGAGAATGGGCTGGCCAGCGGGCAAGGAAACGAGGGGGCCGCCCTCCTCTGCTAAAGCTACGGAGGACAAGCCAAATTGTTTAAATTTTCCAGATATGTATTGGGGGATTGCCTCTCGTGCCCGAAACAGAGTGGGATTGCAATGACAGCTGATTTTTTAATTGAATAAGCACCTTTTCTTTTGGGGGATTTTAGTCCTGATTCCTATATTTGTAGTCCTAATAAATCAAGTTTATGTTAGCAATTACCTCTATCGTAGCATTCACAGTCGTCATCATGTTATTGGTGGGTCTGTTGATCATTGCCCAAAAAAGTTTGGTGCAGTCTGGGCCTGTTAAAATTGTGATCAATGGCGAGCGAACAATCATAGTTTCTGCCGGCAGTTCATTATTGAACACGCTCTCGAACGAAAAAATATTTTTGCCCTCTGCCTGTGGTGGTGGTGGTACGTGTGCCATGTGCAAATGCATTATAGAATCGGGCGGTGGCGATGTATTGCCTACGGAAGTGGGCCACCTGACGCGCGCAGAACAAAAAGAGCATGTGCGGTTGGGCTGCCAAGTGAAGGTGAAGCAAGATTTAAACATCCGCATACCCGAAGAAATTTTTGGTATCAAAAAGTGGGAGTGCGAAGTGGTGAGCAACTACAACGTGTCTACATTTATTAAAGAGTTTGTGGTGAAGCTGCCTCCGGGCGAAACGCTGAAGTTTGAGGCGGGTGGTTACATTCAAATTGATGTGCCGGAGATTAAAGTAGAGTTTAAGGGGATGGATATCACTCCGCACCCAGAGTTGGGTCACAGCAATCCGGAAGTTTTTAAACCGGATTGGGACAAGTTTAAGCTGTGGGATTTGAAAATGAAAAACGAGGAGCCAATTTTCCGCGCTTACTCGATGGCGAATCACCCTGCCGAAGGAAACATTGTGATGTTGAATATCCGCATTGCTACGCCACCGTGGGATCGTGCCAATAGCAAATGGATGGATGTGAATCCGGGTATTTGTTCTTCGTATGTGTTCTCGCGCAAGCCGGGCGACAAGGTAACGATCTCTGGCCCTTACGGGGAATTCCATATCAACAAAACACAACGCGAAATGGTGTACATTGGTGGTGGTGCAGGCATGGCTCCATTACGTGCGCAGATTTTCCATTTGTTCCACACTGAAAAAACAAAACGCAAAGTTTCATATTGGTACGGTGGCCGCTCGAAGAAAGAGTTGTTTTATGTAGATCATTTCAGAAATATTGAAAAGGAGTTTCCAAATTTCAATTTCAATATTGCCTTATCAGAGCCATTGCCGGAAGACAATTGGAAAGCAAAAAAGAGTTTGGAGGATAAAGAGGCCGATGGCTATACGGGTTTTATTCACAAATCTTTATTCGATAACTATTTAAACAATCACCCTGCGCCCGAAGATGTTGAATATTATTTGTGCGGTCCTCCGTTGATGAACGCGGCTGTACTAAAGATGTTGGATGACATGGGCATTCCGAAAGAGAATGTGAGGTTTGATGATTTTGGAGGGTAGTTCGTACTCACCCCCTTCCCCCCTATCTACAGAGTAGAGGGGAGGTGACCGAACGAAGTGAGGTCGGGGGTGAGTCGAGGTAATCTTAAGCGGATAATAAGGCCCCTGATAAATTCAGGGGCTTTTTGTTTAATTTCGTTCCAAGAAAAATTACCATGGATTTAACCATTCTCTTCGCGCCCATCCCCGAATCAATCTATTCTCAGCCTTATCCCAACAATTCATTTTTTAAAAACATACGGGCATATACCGAAAAAATGCCCGACTACAAAGATGCGCACATCGCCATCATTGGAGTAAAAGAAGA
>JBBSCN010000080.1:0-12870 GCA_038250265.1 Cytophagales bacterium
ACCAAAGGTTTTGTCGTTTTAAAGTACGAAACGATTTTCGACAATGTATCACTTGAAATCATTTCTTTATCAGTTAGTTGCTCCATCGTGTAAAAACCTTTCATCTTTAAAAATTCACTTGCTGGGCTCGCCTCATCAAACTCTTTTGGCGTCCGGCTCAAAACGCCTGAATTATTGATACCACTCGGAAATGTTTTTTTAAATATCTTGTTGCTTATCATCGCTGTCCATTCGTCAAACGAGTAATCAATTTCCTGTCTAATTTTTTTCAACTGTTCGGGTTGAGGATTATAAACGCCACCCCCCACGAAACAATTGGCTGGTTCAATATGCAGATAGTAAAAAGCAGCGGGACTGTTTTTTCCATTCTTGTTTACTACGATATAATAATCTGTCTTGTAGGGTGTTTTGTCCTTTGCAAATCGTAAGTCGCTATTAAGCCTTGTTATACATTTTTTAGGATCAAGATGGGCAACTGAAATTGTCTTGTCTATGCCGGAAATAGAGGTTATCAATTCTGCTGTCAAAGCAAGAATGTCATTTTTTGCCAACTCATATTTTTCTCTACTTTCATCAAGCCATTCTTTTGAGTTGTTTACTTTTAGGTCTTTCAAAAATTTTAGGGTCTCTTTGCTTATCATTTTATTTTTTTAAGTATTGTTTTGTGTAGTAAGAGCGGTGCGGCTAACGGTTGTGTATTGCTCTGGTCGGCTGTTGAAACGTAATGCAAAACTCGCGTCACAAGCTGTTTTGTCTACCAGGGCTCTCCATAGGTGGGATTAACAAAAAAATCGCAGTCTATTTTTTACAAGCACTAATAAAGGATTTTCCTAGTCCTGTTACTTCGTAAAATCCTTTTTGGATTTCGCAAGTGTCATGATAGTCTGAGCTTAAGGTTGCTGTTTGATTGCAGTCTTCAATTGCTTTAGAATATTTTCCTTCCAGTCTTTTGTAGAAGAATTCGTTTGTCATGATAGTTCGGCTGCTGTCTTCTTATCTTTCTCTAAGTCGTCCAAATATTTCAGGAACAGTACCCAAGAGGTCTGCTCTACATAATCTAATTCACTTCCACAGCCAGCATCTTTATGGAGTATGTCGTCTATGTTTTTAAAGGTTTGTTCAAACATTATTTTCTTCTTTTTAGTCAGTTTGTAAAGTTACTATTCTGGTCGGTATTTTTTTCTGTTGGTTCATAGTCGCACGGTCGGTTGTTTTAGGGTTGCACATAACTTTTAAATATACAAACCCATGTTGCGTCAATCCAAATCGCGTATGCCGCATTGATGACAGTGAGTTACTCTTTTAATTAAGGTGGTAACCTTTGTACTGGCGTGCGTGAGGGATTGTAGCGGAAATCCTTTTTGTCGTTAAGGAAAGTGTGTAGGGGCAAAAAGATTGTAGCGAAAAGCCCGACCCCTGATGTTTCAGTAAGGGGGCACGCCCAAAAAATAATTTATTAACTCAACTCCATCATATTCCGCAGCTGAGAAATCTTTTCCATCACTTCTTTGCCTTTGGGGCGAGAGACGGGAATGGAAAAATCGGAGCCGTTGATCTTGAGTTTGTAGCCGTTGGTGTTTCCGCTAATGGCGCTGATGGCGTTTACGTTTACTATGTACGAGCGGTGGCAACGGAGGGTGAACGAATTATCGAGCTGCGATTCGATGTTTTTTAGATTTACGCGCAACAGTTTTTTCTGGATCTCTCCTGCCTCTTTCCACATCACGGTAGAGTAATTATCATCTGCCTCTATAAACAACAGATCGGGCATGTTGAAGGTGAGGCTTTCGCTGGTATCGGAGTACAGTGTTATTTGGTTGGCCGATTTAGGAACATCTTTTTTAAGTGTCTGTATCTTTTGAAGTTCTTGATTGGTTTTGATGGCTTCGCGCAAATTTTCTTGCAGCATGCGCGCCCGCAAAAACATAGTCGTCAGCGCAATGGGGATCACGCCCTTGATGGCCACTTGCCCCACGGTGTGTGCGGCCACCACCGTCCAGCCCATACCCAACGGACAGAAAAACAATTTTTCTAAAATCGTGGCCACGGCCCAGATCAACACAAGGTGTAGCACATTAAGCACCGCATATTTTTTTATGTTCCACGAGATGGAATCCATCCACACCGGGAAAATTTTGGGCAGCACGAGTATATTAAAAGTCAGCACGCCAAACGTGATCAAGCCGTGCAGCCATTGGAGGCCGTCTGCAAAACCAAATTCGTTTTCGGTTTTGAAGAGATAGAGAAAAACCATTACGAATGCGCTGATGAAGAAGACGAGCACAAAATTCTTGCGGTCGTCATTGAGGTAAAAGGGAAAGGGCTGATTGAGCCAGGCCGAAATGCGGCTTTCGGTGGTTTCTTCGATGGAAGTGCTGTGTACTGATTTTAACGTTTGCTCCATCCCCCACAAACTTAAAAACAAGTCCGCGGGTTACAACAAATTTTTACGTTGAGTGGCGAAAGGCTAGGTTTTGGGGTGAAGTGTCGATAATATTAGTTGCAAAATGAAGACTCGTTTATCTTTGATGTCAAAATGAATAGCTCGAATGAAAATAATTATTGACGATTTGTCGGGTAAAGAGATTGCGGAGTTTCTGGAAGAACATATAAATGACATGAAAGCCGTTTCGCCACCAGAAAGCAAACATGCCCTTAATTTAGAGGGCTTACGGAAACCGGAGATCACATTTTGGACGGTAATGGATGGAGAAAAAATTGGTGGCTGTGGGGCGATAAAAGAATTGAACAAACAACACGCTGAAATTAAATCGATGCGCACGTCAACTTCACTTCGCGGAAAAGGAATTGCAGCGATGCTGTTAAATCACATCGTCAACGAATCGAAACTAAGGGGCTATCAACGCCTCAGTTTAGAAACAGGATCAATGGCTTTCTTTGACCCAGCTAGAAAATTATACGCCAAATTTGGCTTTAATTATTGTTCACCGTTCGCCAGCTACAAGGAAGATGTCAACAGTGTATTTATGACGAAGGAATTGTGATCCAATAATCTTTTAATTAATAACTTCTTTTCTTCACCGTTTCTGATCTTACCTTTCGTATAGTATTCCACAGCCACGATGAAATCCACTCTCATCCAATAAACTCAAACTACTATTCGTCAAATGTTTCTACTTTTATAGCTGGTTAGAATAAATTATCACATGACGCTCTACATCAAAAACATGGTTTGTAATCGCTGCATCACGGCCGTGCAACAAGTGTTTGAGACATCCGGATTTCAACCAGCTCATGTTGGCTTGGGTGAAGTTCGCCTGAGCGATGAAACCATTCCGGAAGAGAAATTAGCAAAGCTTGATCGCGACTTGCAACTACTCGGCTTCGAGCGGATAGACGATCGCAAAGCAAGATTGATTGAAGGAATCAAAAACAAAGTGATTCAGATAATCCATCACAGCGACCAACTCAACCGAAAATTTAATTGGTCGAAAATGCTGGCCGAGGAGATGCATTACGAATACAACTACCTCAGCAGTTTGTTTTCATCGGTAGAAGGGATTACGCTAGAGCAATACATTATCCGGCAGAAAATAGAGAAGGCAAAAGAACTGCTCTTCTATGGAGAATTGAATTTGAGTGAAATTGCCCGAAGCCTTGACTACAGCAGCGTGGCACACTTATCGGCCCAATTCAAAAAAATAACCGGCTTCACACCTTCTGAACTTAAAAGATCTCGCGACTTAGATGCGAGGCAACCGTTGGATGGAGTAAGCTGATTCGCTTTCATTAAATTCTATAAGCAATTCATGCATAATTATAACGGCTACTGTGTTGACCTGATGTAGCTTGCGGCTTGTACCGCGCTCTATTACGGAATTATGTAACTCATTAAGGCTATTCTGTAAACCGTTTGGCGGACAAAATGCGTTCTTGATGTTTAACTACTAACTTAAATCTCTTTTTATGAAACCGATTACGTTCTTCTTGTTACTTTTTTGCGCAAGTAATGTTTTTGCGCAAACTACTGCCCCGCTCGTAGCTGAGTATTTGGCTATCAAAGATGCGTTGGTAGCCGGTAAATCAACAGATGCCAGCAGCACAGCCCAAACTTTTTTGACAAAAATGCAAGGCCTGACGGTAAGCGAATTTTCAGCCGATGAAAAAACAGTATGGGAAAAGCAAAAAGCTACTCTTCAAAAAAGTGCGTCCGCCATTTACGAAAATGCCGATCTTGATAAACAACGCAGCGCGTTTGCCAATCTTTCTCCTGCACTCTGGGCACTTGTGAAAGCAGGAAAAAATGTATCTGAGAAGCTGTATTATGATTACTGCCCTATGAAAAAGAGTTATTGGATTAGTGCCGATGAGAAAATAAAAAATCCATTCTACGGTTCTCAAATGTTATCGTGCGGTACCATATCGGAAAAGATAAATTAATTCCGAACTTAGTTTCATGCGCGCGTTTGTTAGCTTATTGATTTTACTAGCTGTCTGCATGCAACTGCAGGCGCAGCGGTTGGTTCGGTATGACCTTGTGGTTAAGGATACGGTGGTGAATTATACCGGCAAATCGCGTAAAGCCATTGCGATCAACGGGCAGATTCCTGCACCGACATTATATTTTACCGAAGGCGACACGGCCGAAATTCATGTGCACAACAAAATGCATCACGAAACATCCATTCACTGGCATGGGCTGATTCTTCCCAATGAACAAGACGGAGTGCCTTACCTAACTACGGCACCGATTGCCCCTCAGGGCGATCATGTTTTTCGTTTTCCGATCGTCCAAAACGGAACGTATTGGTACCACTCGCACACGATGCTCCAAGAGCAGTTAGGCATGTACGGTGCATTCATCATTCACACGCGTGAAAAAAGTCTGATGCCCGAATACACGCTTTTGCTTAGCGACTGGACGGATGAAAATCCGCATCAAATAGAACGATCACTGCACTACGCCACGGATTGGTATGCCATAAAAAAAGGAGCCGCTCAAAGCTATGCCGAAGCCATCAAAGCAAAAAGCTTGGGAACAAAACTCCACAACGAATTCAAACGCATGATGGCGATGGATGTGAGCGATGTCTATTATGAAAAAGTATTGTCGAATGGGAAACCCGAGCAAGCGTATGCTGAATTGAAAGCGGGGGATAGCATTCGGTTACGCGTGATCAACGGAAGCGCCTCCACCTACTTTTGGCTAAACTATGCCGGCAAAATAAGAGTGGTTGCCAGCGATGGAATGGACGTGGTACCCGTAGAGGTCGATCGATTGATCGTTGGTGTTTCTGAAAGCTATGATGTCATCGTCACGTTACCCGAAGAAGGCAGTTTTGAATTTCGGGCTACCTCTGAAGATCGTATCAACACAACTTCGCTTTGGCTGGGTAAAGGCGAAAAGAAACATGCTTATTCGATGCCTCGCCTCGCTTATTTTAAAGGCATGAAAATGATGAACGATATGATGACTGTTGGTGGAAACCTCCACGACATGGGCATGGCGATGAGCCTGCAGCAAATGGATATGAATGCCGTGATGTATCAGGAATTAAATGACCAAGCGCCTGTTACCTTAAATTACAGCATGCTAAAAGCCCCGGTCAAAACAACTCTTCCCGATGGCCCTGTACGAACGATGAACTTTACCCTTACGGGGAACATGAACCGGTACACTTGGACGATGGACAACAAAACCATTTCTGAAAGTGATAAAATTTTGATCCGCCAGGGAGAAAATATTCGCATTACACTCACCAACAATTCGATGATGCGTCACCCCATGCACTTACACGGACACTTTTTTCGAGTTGTAAATGGACAGGGCGATCAGGCTCCTTTAAAAAATGTGCTCGACATTATGCCTATGGAAACAGATACCATTGAATTTCATGCATCTGAAAAGTATGGCGATTGGTTTTTTCATTGTCATATTTTATACCATATGATGTCTGGCATGGGCAGAATATTTACGTATGCCAACACGCCACCGAATCCACAACTTCCCAATCCAAAAAAGGCACTTCGCAAAGTATACAACGATGACAGACGATTTTACTTGGGCGCAGAAGTTGCCTTAGAGAGCAACGGCAGCGATGGTGAACTAATGCTGGCCAACACACGTTGGAAATTGCAAACGGAATGGCGCATTGGCCTCGATAGCAAGACGGGCTATGAATCGGAAAGTCATCTTGGAAGATATATAGGTAGAAAGCAGTTTCTCTTTCTTTATACAGGACTAGATGTTCGTTACCGAAAAGAAGCAGATGTGAATAAAAATCTATTTAATCAAAGCAATACGAAAGACGATCGACAAGTATTTTGTTTTGGGTTTCAATACACGCTTCCTTGGTTTATTGTTGCCGATTGGCGCGTAGACCACACCGGCAACGTGCGTTTACAAATGAGGCGCGATGACATCCCACTTACACAACGACTCAGGCTTTGGGCAACCGTGAACAGCGATTTGGAATACAGCGTAGGTATGCGCTACATCACCACAAAGTATATTTCGTTCTCTACGCATTATGATAGCGATATGAAACTAGGAGCCGGATTGACATTTAGGTATTAGTACGAGATGATACAAACCGTTCAGTTAAATTCTGTAAAACGAAACGTGTGTGATATCTGTTACAGATCAAGTTAAGAATGAGAAAATGACAACGGAACTTATAAAATCAAAAAAGGCAGATAAGACTTCACTTACCAAGCAGAGCTTTCCCGTTCTGGAAATGTCGTGCGCGGCATGTGCCGTGAGTGTAGAGTCGATGTTGAAATCAACTGAGGGAGTGAAAGACGCAGCCGTTAATTTCGCCAACCAAACTGCTTTGATCGAATTTGATCCGACTCAAACAAAACCGCTAGACTTACAAAATGCGGTTCGCTCCATCGGATATGATCTGGTGATCGATACGGAGAATTCACAAGCCATAAAAGAAGAATCAGACGTCAAACAATATCAGGAAATCAAGAATCGTACAATTTGGTCTTCAATTCTTTCCGTACCACTTGTCATCATTGGTATGTTCTACATGGATATGCCCTATGGAAATTATATCTCAATGGCCCTGGCAGCACCGGTGGTATTTTACTTCGGCAGAAACTTTTTTATCCATGCCTGGAAGCAAGCGCGCTTTGGTAAAGCAAACATGGATACACTTGTCGCACTTTCGACTGGCATCGCATTTTTGTTCAGTTTGTTCAATACATTTTTTCCTGCGTTTTGGCACGCCCGAGGAATTCACGCACATGTTTATTATGAGACCGCAGCCGTAGTAATTGCATTTATTTCGTTGGGAAAATTACTGGAGGAAAGAGCCAAGTCAAACACCTCCTCAGCTATAAAAAAATTAATGGGTCTTCAACCAAAAACGGTCCGTGTGTTGATTGACGGAGAGGAAAAGGAATTACCCATTGGTGCCGTACAAGTGGGCAACACCATCATTGTGCGACCGGGTGAAAAAATTCCTGTTGACGGTGTGGTGATCAACGGTTCTTCTTTTGTAGATGAAAGCATGATTTCCGGTGAACCGATAGCGGTAGAAAAGAAAGCGGGTGAAAAAGTTTTTGCGGGTACCATCAATCAAAAAGGAAGCTTTCAGTTTGAAGCCCAAAAAGTTGGAGGCGATACCATCTTAGCACAAATTGTGAAAATGGTGCAACAGGCGCAGGGTAGCAAAGCCCCGGTTCAAAAATTGGTTGATAAAATTGCCGGAATATTTGTGCCCGTAGTTATCGGCATTTCCATTCTAACTTTTATCACGTGGATGGCGGTGGGAGGAGAAGATGCTTTCACACACGCGCTGCTGACTTCCATTACGGTATTGGTGATTGCTTGCCCCTGTGCGCTGGGGTTGGCAACACCCACTGCCATTATGGTCGGCATGGGCAAAGGAGCGGAAAATAATATCCTGATCAAAGATGCCGAAAGCCTCGAGTTGGCCCATCAAGTAAATGCAATTATTCTTGACAAAACAGGCACCATCACCGAAGGCAAACCTGTGGTCACCGATTTAAAATGGGTAATTGAAAATGAAAGTGCTTCGCTGTGGCGCGATATTTTGTATTCGATGGAAGTCCATTCTGAGCATCCGCTTGCGCAAGCCGTAGTTGATCGGTTGAAAGAAAATAGTAAAGCCAGCGTATTACAAGAGTTTGAGAGCATCACCGGAAGAGGAGTGAAAGCCAGCATAGAAGGACAAACATATTATATAGGCAACGAAAAATTGATGACCGAACAACGTTTGGAATTAGAAAAAGATAGTTTGCAAATTTCTAACGCATGGAAAGACGAGGCAAAAACAGTTGTCTATTTCTTTACTCAAAAAGAGGTGTTGGCATTGATCGCCATCGCAGACAAGATAAAAGAAACCTCGCGCGCGGCCATTGAAAAACTACAGGCAAAAGGCATTGAGGTGTACATGCTCACAGGCGATAATCAACAAACCGCCAAAGCAGTGGCACAGCAAGTGGGCTTAAAACACTACAAAGCAGAGGTCATGCCTTCTGACAAAGCAGCATTCATAAAACAACTGCAAGCCGAAGGAAAAATAGTAGCCATGGTGGGCGATGGCATCAATGATTCGCAAGCGTTGGCTCAAGCTGATGTAAGCATTGCCATGGGCAAAGGATCTGATATTGCGATGGATGTTGCCAAGATGACGTTGATTACATCCGATCTAAATTCAATCCCGCGTGCGTTAAATTTATCTACCAAAACGGTAAGAGGCATTCGTCAGAATTTATTTTGGGCGTTTATCTACAATATCGTTGGCATTCCGCTCGCAGCAGGCGTTCTTTATCCGGTCAATGGATTTTTGTTAGACCCTATGATTGCCGGAGCAGCCATGGCCTTGAGTTCGGTAAGCGTAGTGAGCAATAGCTTGCGATTAAAATTTATGAAAATCTAACGGGCAGAAAAAAATTAACACAACATCTAATCAATCAAAAAGAAAATGGAAACATTAAAATTCAATACGAACATCAAATGTGGTAGCTGTGTGGCCACGGTAACTCCTTACTTGAATGAAACGGTAGGAGAAGGAAATTGGCAAGTGGATACAAACAATCCATCTAAAGTTCTTACCATCACCTCAGAAATCGATGAAGCGAAGATAAAGGCAGCGGTTGTAAAAGCTGGGTTTAAAGCGGAGAAAGTTTGAGGTGTTAGAAGTAAGAAGTGACTTGATACCTTGAGCACACATAGGAGTAACGAATGAACTAAACCACTATGGACTTCCGGTCCAAAGATTTTATTACAGACTGAAAGTCTGCCCATTCATAGCCTAAAATTTTGCCACAGACCTGCCTATCGCAGGCAGGCGCACGAATGTGAATTTATTCGTGCTCCCGTGGCCACTTTATTTCTTTCTCGAGTTGAATGGCCTCTGCGAACCGTTTGCCCGGAAGACCTGACGGCACAATAAAATTTTACCTATCGATTGAGACCAATAAATTATCCCGCCTTCAATTTTTTCAGCCTTTCTTGGATGTCCATGTTATTTGGATCCAATTGCGCAGCTACTTCATAGGCTTGAATAGCCTTCTCCTTTTGTCCCGCTTTGGCATACGCCTCTCCCAAACTATCATAACAATTAGCGGTTGGAAAGAGGTTTGCGTTGATTCTGAAAATTACGATCGCTTCGTAGAGATTCGCTTGCGCCATCAAAACATAACCGCAGGCATTTAATTCCGATTCACTTAACACAACAGGCTTCAGTTGATAAGCCAAGCCGCGAGGGTTTATATTTTCATCTTTCAACAATCCTTCTTTTAACCATTGATTGATGATGGGAAATGCCCGGTAGTTGGACGCATATACTTTTTTATCGATTATTTTTAATAAGTCGCGCTCCATACTTTCCGCAGGTGATTCAGTGATGCGCCCAATTTCCTTGCTGCCATCATAGATAATGAACGTTGGCACTCGGTAAATATTCAGACCCATTTCTTCGCGCTGAGGTGATTGCTTTAACAACTCAGTAGAATCCTCCACACCAATCAATGTCAACTTATTTTTTGGAAAGGAAAGAAGATCCAGCACTTTGGTCAGCTTGGGTATTTCCCGTTTGCTATCGCCACACCAACTTCCAAAGAAAATAGTGATGGTATACTTTGAAAGATTTGATTTTTTAAGTTGATCCAGCACAATGGCATTCGGGACGTAAGCGGAATAGTCGGGCACGTACCAAGTGGCGTAAGGTAATTGCTGGAAGCGATCAAGTGCGACTTTGCCCAAGAGTTTAGGATCATGTTGCGCGAAGGCACTTGAAACGAAAAGCACCAAGGCCAAAGCGAGTTTGAATTTTCTCATACCGTTAAGATTAATTTTCTCAAAAGTAGGCTGCACTTGCCTGGGCGGTTGTTAATGATTTCCCAAATGATTCTTAACTAAGTGTTAAATCATTCCAATAGGGTAGCACCGAACTTAGTTGGTAAGACTCTTTCTAGAAATCCTGTCACGTTGAGCTTGTCGAAACGCAAAGCATCATTCAAGCAGTTAAAAATAGACTTCGGCCCGCTCAGTCTTGCGCACGATTTAGTTAGAGATGCCTTTACGTTATTTCGGTTGTTGCAACAGTTTGTAAGCGTCTTTCACATTGTCCTCCACCTGAAAATTATGCTTTAACCAAAAGTTAGCGTCTTCAGCAACCGTCTTCGTTTTGATCTTCATCACCGATGTAGTCAATTCCCGCACGGCCTCTGTCACTATTTCAGTAGAAAGTAGTTCACGAATTTCCAAATACTTATAATTTCTTTTTGGATCAGGATAACTCCATGCTCCAAAATGAAGTTGCTTAGAATAATTTAGAAAATATTTGCCATTCAATTGCCTATACGTTTGAACTAAATGCGTGCCAAAAGGATCACGGACTGCCCCCTTCCATTTCTTTTTCGAATACGGTTTACGCCTGATCAATGCCTCAAATCTTAGTACAGCATAGGTATCAACATCAATAAATATTTTTCCAGTGGCAGAGAGTGGAGAAGGATAGCCAAACCCGGTAGTATAAGAGCCTGGACGGTTACAATCAAACCCGATTTCATACACCCGTTTGTTTTCAAAAGACGTAATACCTTTTAGAGTAAGCTGGTAATAGGCGGGATGATGGAGTACATTGCGTTTATCCAAAATTAGATCGTGCGAAAACATTAACCAAAGCGAACCTATCCCGTACCAAATATCCTTTTGAGGATTTTTAGTAGTGTTGCGGTATTGCAAAATTTCTCCGTTTAAACTTTTTCCATAGCTATTACTCGATTCATACCCATTTGAGTTGGCGACTAGAACGGCAGCTTCTTCATTAAAAAAAGCGGAATCATTGTTATACGTTTTAGTACGGTAAAAAAATTCTTGCTGGTGGGCTTGTTGGTAGTAATTGTCTTTTATTTTTTTCTCGGCTCGCTTTACAATCTCTTTGGCGGTAAGTGGTTTTGAGCGAAAGATTACATCGGCTAACTCGTACACTTTGGGCATGAGGGCGATTTGGCTCAATTTTGTCAAGTCACTTATCAATAACGTATCAGTCACATACCCGATAGATGATAACACTACTTTATCAGTGCGCTTTGCACCAGGCACATTAAAAACAAAGTCTCCCTGAGCATTGGTCGAAACTCCTTTTGATGTATTAAATAGTGAAATGTTTGCATAAGCAATTCCTTCTTTGGTATTCTTATCGACCAATCGTTTTACATTCACCTTACGGGAGGGTTGGTGAGGTTTACCAACATTGGAAGTTGCCTGCTTATTAGAACCAATTATCTCACCAATGGGCGACTTGGGGGCGTAGGAAATTTTAATAAAAAACAATCCATCAAAAATTTTATTCCATGGCGCTAGCACAGGCAAATTGCCCAATGCAGAAGAGTAAAAATCATTTTCTCTAGAATTGTTTTTAAAATCCACAAAGGCGTTGACAACTTTTTGTTGAACGAGTTCGGCTTCAATGCTACCCATAGGAGGCTCTATTGGCTTTAATGGATGAGATGCAAAACCGTACATGCCAAAGTTTCCTTCAAATGATGAGAAAGCCAGACTATAAAGTGATGATCCAAAATGTTGTTTCAAAATCTTGCCCATTGGCACTGCACCATTCAAGGATTCGTCAAAATCAAATGGCTCGTGACTCTGTTCAATGCTGTCCAGCCGTTGTGCATACAATTTTGTTAGGGCAGAGTTTTTCATCCGCTCTATCTGATCAGCAAAATGATACGATGCGCCCCAGCCAATGATTTTTTTATTGGGATATAGTTTCGATAGATAGATAAGATTGCGCGCCATTTGTAAATCGCGTGGATTTTGCACTTTTGTTTCAACCTCATTCAAATCATCTATCTGCCATTTTATCATTTCAAGCCAGCCAACAAGTGTTTGATGGAGGATGGAATTTTTTACCATGTTGTCTTTTGTTTTTAGCTTTTCAAGATCGTCTACCAATTTTTTTGTTGCTTGGAAGAAGTGAGTGGAGTCCTCCGTATTTTCAACTAAAAAATCGGGCGACCCTTCAATCACTTCTTCAATGATGGTGAAATCCTTCTCGCTCAGTGTGGTGGCAGTACCCAATGTTTCTTTTACTTCTTGCAAATACTGTTCTTTAAAAATATCATCTTCTTGGCAATCAAAGCCCGTTACCAAAAGTGGCTTGCTTGAGGTATTTACTTCATGAATGTATTGCAGTAGTGGTTCAAATTCTTTTGTGTCTGACCACATACTATAAATGCTTTCCTTCAGCGGACTGTCTCGATAATCGCGGCCACGCAGTTTTTCAAACGTCTTGTAATTGTCGTACAGTGGGCTTTCAAAACTTACGATATCAAAACCACATTGCTGATGTAGAAACTTGATGAGTCTCACTTTTGCCTCAAAAGTCGCACCCTCACGATGCGACTGCTCGCCCAATA
>JBBSCN010000081.1:0-12809 GCA_038250265.1 Cytophagales bacterium
GCAGATGATGCCCTTGTAACGAATACGCTTATATTTTCCGCAATGACACTCCCAGTCTTTTACAGGGCCGAAAATACGCTCGCAAAACAAACCACCCATCTCAGGCTTGTAAGTCCGATAGTTGATGGTTTCCGGTTGCGTAATCTCACCGTGCGAGCTTTCCAAAATTGATTCTGGAGAAGCCAAGCTAATGGTGATTTTTGAGAAGTCGTTGTTGATCTTTTTATTTTTTCTGAAAGACATGTCTTATGGTTTTTAGTCTTTAGTTCCAATTCTAATAGTTCTAAGCTGATAGTTGTTGGTTGATAGTTTCTTTAACAAATAACTATCAATTAACAACTTCTTCTAATCCATCGTGATCTCAAGTGCCAAACCTCTCAGTTCGTGCACCAACACATTAAACGATTCTGGTATGTTCGGCTTGCGCATATTCTCGCCTTTTACAATAGCTTCATATGCTTTTGCACGACCAATTACATCATCTGATTTTATCGTTAAGATTTCTTGCAGGATATGAGAAGCACCGAATGCTTCAATCGCCCACACCTCCATCTCACCGAAACGCTGACCGCCGAATTGAGCTTTACCACCCAATGGCTGTTGCGTAATCAATGAATACGGTCCGATTGAACGAGCGTGCATCTTATCATCTACTAAGTGACCTAACTTGAGCATGTATGCCATACCCACCGTCACAGGTTGATCAAATTTCTCACCGGTCAATCCATCGTATAAGTAAGTTCTTCCAAATTCAGGAAGGCCTGCCTCCGTCAACTCGGCAGAAACTTGCTCGAGCGATGCGCCATCAAAAATTGGTGTAGCATATCTGCGGCCCAATTTCTTTCCAGCCCATGCTAATACGGTTTCATAAATCTGACCCAAGTTCATACGAGAAGGTACACCCAGCGGGTTCAAACAAATATCAACCGGAGTTCCATCTAGCAAGAACGGCATATCTTCTTCGCGCACGATACGAGCAACTACTCCCTTATTTCCGTGACGACCGGCCATCTTATCTCCTACTTTCAACTTACGTTTCTTAGCGATATAAACTTTCGCTAACTGAACAATGCCCGTAGGTAATTCATCACCAACTTCCAACGTGAATCGCTCACGCTTGAAAGTACCCGCAATTGAATTTCTCTTGTTAAGATAGTTCTTCACCAACTCTGAAACTGATTCGTTGGTCTCGTCATCGGTAGTCCAGCCATCTAAGCTAATATCGACAATCAAGTTCACCTCTTCAGGAACGCTATAGTTACTTTCGTCACGATAGATGTTCTTGTCTGGGAACAAATTGCTTTCGATCACTTTGCTGGTGAATTTCACTCCTTTGCTGATGAGCTCATCACCAAACTTATGCTTCACTCCTTGGCTGGTTTTACCAGTCAATAGGGAAGTAAGTTTCTTCACCATTTCGTTTTTCAAATCGGTGAGGTTCTTGCTATGACGATTTTTCAACGCGTCCAACTCTTTCTTTGACTTGGTACGAATATCTTTATCCTTCTTAGGACGAGAGAAAAGTTTGGTTTCAATAACCACACCTTTTAATGATGGAGGTGCCTTCATAGACGCATCTTTCACATCACCTGCCTTATCACCAAAGATGGCACGCAATAGTTTTTCTTCTGGGGTAGGATCGGTTTCACCTTTAGGGGTGATTTTACCTATCAAAATATCTCCTTCCTTTACTTCCGCTCCAATGCGAATGATACCATTCTCATCTAGGTGCTTAATCGCTTCTTCACTCACGTTTGGAATCTCAGAAGTCAATTCTTCTTCTCCACGCTTTGTGTCGCGCACTTCCAACTCAAACTCTTCTACGTGAATCGAAGTATAAATATCATCGCGCACCACGCGCTCAGAAATTACGATGGCATCCTCGAAGTTGTAACCTTGCCAGGGCATATAGGCCACTAACAAGTTTTTACCTAACGCTAATTCACCATTTGCCGTTCCGTAACCTTGGCACAGCGGTTGTCCCTTTGCCACTTTATCACCTTTCTTCACCAAGGGTGTTAGGTTGATACAAGTATCTTGATTGGTCCTTCTGAACTTGATCAGGTTATATGTTTTATATTCATCATCAAAGCGCACCATTTGTTGCTCTTCTGACACATCATATTTAATGACGATCTTCTTAGCATCAACAAATTCTACTGTTCCGCTTGCCTCTGCTAAAATCAATGCTCTTGAATCCAAGGCAATTCTACCTTCAAGACCTGTCCCTACGATAGGCGCTTCTGCGCGCATCAACGGCACAGCTTGGCGCTGCATATTCGATCCCATCAACGCACGGTTGGCATCGTCATGCTCCAAGAAAGGAATCATCGAAGCAGCAATCGATACAATTTGGTTCGGTGCGACATCCATGTAGCGAATGTCTTTTGGCTCCACTACGGGGAAGTCACCCTCAAAACGTGCCTTTACTTTCACGTTTTCCAATTCGCCACCTGCCTTGATCTTTACGTTTGCTTGTGCGATGTTATGTGTATCTTCTTCTTCAGCAGTCAGGAAGATTACGTCTTTGCCTTTCACTTTTCCATTTTCCACGTTGCGATAAGGAGTTTCAATGAAACCCATCTTATTCACTTTCGCATGCACACACAATGAAGAAATCAAACCGATGTTTGGACCTTCAGGCGTCTCAATGGTACACAAGCGACCATAGTGAGTATAGTGAACATCTCGCACTTCAAAACCTGCGCGCTCTCTGGAAAGACCGCCAGGGCCAAGGGCAGACATCCTACGCTTGTGCGTGATCTCTGCCAACGGGTTAGTTTGATCCATGAATTGAGAAAGCTGATTCGTACCAAAGAATGAGTTGATCACCGAAGACAATGTCCTCGCGTTAATCAAATCAACTGGTTTGAAATCTTCGTTATCACGAACGTTCATTCTTTCTTTGATGGTTCTGGCCATACGGGCAAGACCTACACCAAACTGCGAATACAACTGCTCGCCAACGGTTCTGACACGTCTGTTGCTCAAGTGGTCAATATCATCTACCACAGCTTTTGAGTTGATTAAGCCGATCAAATATTTTACGATAAGAATGATATCCTCAGTCGTCAATACGCGCTGATCGAAACTTAAATCAAGACCTAATTTTTTGTTGATCCGGTAGCGGCCAACTTCACCTAAATCATAACGCTTTTCGCTGAAGAACAAGCTTTGAATGATATCGCGTGCAGTTTGCTCATCAGGAGCTTCTGTATTTCTTAACTGACGATAGATTTGTTCTACCGCTTCTTTTTCAGAATTCGAATTATCCTTCGCAAGCGTATTGAAAATAATGTAGTAGTCAGCCACGTTTACATCTACGCGATGCAAAATCACCGACTTCACGCCCGATTCAATAATCACATCAACATCCTCAGCTGTTAACACGTGATCACGCTCCAACAACACTTCATTTCTGTCGATAGAAACTACTTCACCTGTATCTTCATCTACGAAGTCTTCGGTCCATGTCTTTAATACACGAGCCGCCAACTTGCGATCAACTGCTTTCTTCAAATTAGGCTTTGAAGCCTCCACTTCCTCAGATAAACCGAAGAGATCCAAAATATCTTTATCCGTACCGTAACCAATTGCTCGAAGCAATGTGGTCACCGGGAATTTTTTCTTACGATCGATGTAGGCATACATTACTGCATTCACGTCTGTGGCGAATTCAATCCACGAGCCTTTGAAAGGAATAATTCTAGCCGAATATAATTTCGTTCCGTTGGTGTGCTTGCTCATGGCGAAGAATACGCCAGGCGAACGATGCAATTGTGATACAATCACACGCTCTGCTCCATTGATTACAAATGAACCTTTTTCCGTCATGTACGGAATATTTCCCAAGAACACTTCTTGCTCAATAGTTTGGAAATCCTCGTTGTCCTCGTCATTGCAAGTAAGACGTAGCTTCGCCTTTAAAGGAACGGAGAAGGTCAACCCACGGTCAATACACTCATCCACATCATACTTGGGCGGATCGATAGTATAGTCCACAAACTCCAACACGAAATTTTCGCGCGAATCTGCTATTGGAAAGTTTTCTGCGAAAACTTTAAAAAGGCCTTCGTTCTGTCTCCTTTCCGCAGCTGTTTCTATCTGCAAAAAATCTTTGAACGATTGTAATTGGATGTCCAAAAAATCTGGATATTCCAACACTTTTTCGATTGATGAAAAATCAATCCGATTATTTGATGTCTTCTTTGCCAAGGTGCTTACAGTTTAAAATTTTCCCGGATAAGACTTAAAAAACCAACTAGGGTACAAGTATAAACAGGCAAACCCCAACCCTATTTTCATAGGAATGGGGCCTGAAATACCTTTTCAGACGGTACCGATCGCCCTCAAGAATTATTTTAACTCTACTTCAGCGCCTGCCTCAGTAAGTTGCTTCTTCAGGTTTTCTGCTTCGTCTTTTGGTAAGCCTTCTTTAATTGTTTTAGGAGCTCCGTCAACTAGATCCTTTGCTTCTTTCAAGCCAAGACCAGTCAATTCTTTTACGAGCTTCACAATTTGTAATTTGTTAGCACCAGCCGCTTTCAATACTACATCGAAATTAGTTTTTTCAGCAACAGCAGCTCCGCCACCAGCACCACCAGCCGCAGGGCCAGCAATAACTGCAGCAGCAGCCGGCTCGATGCCGTGTGTTTCTTTCAAATAAGAAGCTAATTCATTTACTTCTTTAACGGTAAGTTCTACCAGTTGGTCGCCAATTGCTTTTACGTCAGCCATGATTGTAAGTGTTTAAAATTTTGAATTCAATTATTGTTTTCTTTCTTCCAAAGCTTTTACCAGACCTGCCACTGTATTTTTGCCGCTTAACAAAGCAGACAACACATTCTTGGCAGGTGATTGAAGCAGTGAAATGATTTCTCCGATCAACTCGTTCTTTGATTTCAATGATACGAGCGTATCAAGATGTTCGTCTCCAACAAATATGGTGGACTCAATGGAAGCTCCTTTTAATCCGGGTTTGCCTTGAAGCTTCTGGCGATATTCTTTTATCACCTTCGCGGGAGCGTTACCAGATTCCTTAGAAAAGATTACACCTGAAAATCCGTGGAGAACTTGAAATAACTCTTCGTAATTACCTTTTTGTCTTTCTAACGCTTTGCGAATCAAGGTGTTTTTATAAACACGGTATTCAACACCGGCCTTAAAACATAATCTGCGGAAAGCATTAATTTGAGCTACGGTTAAACCGGAAGCATCGGTAATATAGAAATGGTTGTGCTGAGAAAATTTCTGGCTCAGCTCTTCGATTACAATTCCTTTTTCTTCTTTGGTCATTGTTTTAAAAATTATAGACCTTTAAATAGAGCTTGAATCAACTTTGATGCCCGGGCTCATCGTGGAAGACAGGGAGATACTTTGTAAGTACGTTCCCTTCGATGAAGCGGGTTTCAACTTTACTACGGTGTTGATAAGTTCAGCAGCATTGTCTTTGATTTTGTCTGCACTGAAGGAAGCCTTACCTATACTCGCATGAATGATTCCCTGTTTGTCAATTTTGAAGTCTACTTTACCCGCCTTCACGTCCTTCACTGCTTTTCCAACTTCGAGGGTAACTGTTCCTGACTTCGGGTTTGGCATTAAACCACGAGGGCCTAACACTTTACCTAACCTACCTACTTTCGCCATTACGGTTGGCATGGTGATGATTACGTCCACATCTGTCCACCCCGCTTCAATTTTTTGAATGTACTCGTCCAAGCCCACGTACTCGGCACCTGCATCTTTTGCCTCTTGCGCCTTGTCAGGTGAACACAATACCAATACGCGAACTACCTTTCCTAAACCGTGTGGTAAGGAAACAACGCCACGCACCATTTGGTCTGATTTTTTAGGATCAATACCTAAGCGAATATCTACATCTACGGAAGGATCAAACTTCGAAAAAGTAATTTCCTTCACTACTTTAGAAGCTTCCTCTAGCGTATAAACTTTCTCTGGATTATACTTGGCAAGAACTGCCTTTCTGTTTTTTGATACTCGTGCCATTATCTTTATTATTTATCCCAAGGGGCTGCTCCACTCACTGTAACTCCCATGCTGCGAGCAGTGCCCGCAATCATTTTCATGGCTGAATCCACTTTAAATGCATTCAAATCAGGCATTTTTAATTCAGCGATTTTTTTGATCTGATCCCAAGAGATGGAACCCACTTTTGCGCGGTTAGGCTCTTTGGAACCCTTTTGCAATTTTATTGCCTCCATAATCAAAACAGCCGCAGGAGGCGTCTTAATAACAAAATCAAACGACTTGTCATTGTACATCGTGATCAACACCGGAAGTGTTTGACCCGGCTTATCTTGCGAGCGAGCGTTGAACTGCTTGCAAAAATCCATGATGTTCAAACCCTTTGAACCCAATGCTGGACCAATAGGAGGTGCCGGATTGGCAGCGCCACCTTTTACCTGCAATTTCAAATATCCAATTACTTCCTTTGCCATACACCTTGATTAACCCGATTTCCTTATTTTTTTACTCTAATTTTTCTACTTGCATGTAACTTAGTTCTACCGGTGTATTGCGCCCGAATATCTTCACCATTACATTCAACTTCTTTTTGTCTTCAAAAATTTCTTCCACCGTTCCAGCAAATCCACTGAAAGGACCATCCATCACTTTCACATTTTCTCCTTTGATAAAAGGAGTTTCCAACTTCACTTCAAACTGGTCGATTTGGTCTACCTTCCCTAATATCCGATTCACTTCAGATTGTCTCAATGCAACCGGTTCTTTGTTAGTAGCACTTGAACCATTGTTGCCTAAGAACCCAATCACCCCCGGAATATTATTCACTGTATGATATGCTTCTCCGTTTGAGAGATCTGCCGAAACCAACACATAACCCGGAAAGAAATTTCTTTCTCGCACGCGCTTTTTGCCGTTTCGCATCTCATATACTTTCTCAGATGGTATGAGTACTTCCGGGATGAAGCCCGTTAGCTTTGACCTTTCAATCTCCGTTTCCAAGTAAGATTTGATCTTCTTCTCTTGGCCACTTACGACTCTGAGCACATACCATTTTAACTCTCCAACTGCTGCTGCCATGTCCTAGAATTCTTTATAAAACCAAGCCAAAGCATTCTTGAAACCTAAATCAACCATTCCAATTAACAACGCAAAAATAAAAGATGCCACCAACACTAAAATAGCGCTGCTCTGCAATTCGTTGAATTTTGGCCATGAAACCTTGTTTCGGATTTCATCAATGGAGTCTAAAATATAGTTCTTAACGTTTTCCATCCATTTTTATAATTCTTCTTGCACGGGTGGAGAGACTCGAACCTGCCTACCGGCAGGCAGGCTCCCAGCCACCTCTTTTTATCTTTTTGCAGGACAAAATCCCACAGTCAATCCATTTCTTCTTGCACGGGTGGAGAGACTCGAACTCCCAGCCAACGGTTTTGGAGACCGCTACTCTACCAATTGAGCTACACCCGTTTGCTTAGTTCAATACCCTTTTAAGTTCGCTTTCTCCGACCCTAAATTCAAAAGGACTGCAAATGTAGGGTAAATGGCCATAAAACAAAAACGTTTCCAAGATTTTTCTTGGAAACGTCTTCATATTGATTATCAGTTATTTAGCAGATTCGGCTTTCGCCAAAGCTCTATAAGCCCAAATCTTAGTCAAGAATTTCAGTTACCTGACCAGAGCCTACCGTACGGCCACCCTCGCGAATAGCGAAACGAAGACCTTTTTCCATAGCGATTTTGTTGATTAGCACAACTTCAATTGTTACGTTATCGCCAGGCATTACCATTTCTACACCAGCAGGAAGTGTACACTCGCCTGTTACATCTGTAGTGCGGAAATAGAACTGAGGACGGTATTTGTTAAAGAAAGGAGTGTGACGACCACCTTCTTCTTTGCTCAATACGTAAACCTCGCCTTTGAATTTAGCGTGCGGTGTTACTGAGTTTGGTTTGCAAATAACCATACCACGGCAGATTTGCTCCTTTTCAATACCACGCAACAACAAACCTACGTTATCACCAGCCTCACCTCTGTCAAGGATTTTGCGGAACATCTCAACTCCAGTGATGGTAGAAGTCAAGTTTTCAGCACCCATTCCAAGGATTTGAACAGGATCGCCAGTTTTGATAATACCACGCTCGATACGGCCAGTAGCAACTGTACCACGACCTGTGATTGAGAACACATCCTCAACAGGCATCAAGAAATCTTTGTCGATCATGCGAATAGGAATTGGAATGTGGTTGTCCACAGCATCCATCAATTCGTCTACTTTTTCAACCCATTTTTCTTCTCCGTTCAATGCACCTAATGCAGAACCACGGATAACAGGCATAGTATCGCCAGGGAAGCTATAGTAAGTCATCAACTCACGAACTTCCATTTCAACTAGGTCTAACAATTCAGTGTCGTCAACCAAGTCAACCTTGTTCATAAATACAACGAGCGCAGGTACACCGACCTGACGAGCCAAAAGAATGTGCTCGCGAGTTTGTGGCATAGGTCCATCAGTGGCAGCTACTACAAGAATAGCACCGTCCATCTGGGCAGCACCTGTAACCATGTTTTTAACATAGTCAGCGTGGCCAGGACAGTCTACGTGTGCGTAGTGTCTTTTGAGGGTAGAATACTCAACATGTGAAGTGTTGATGGTGATACCTCTTTCTTTTTCTTCAGGAGCGTTGTCAATTGAAGAGAAGTCGCGAACTGCAGCAAGGCCTTTCTTAGAAAGTACTTGAGTGATTGCAGCGGTCAACGTAGTTTTACCGTGGTCAACGTGACCAATAGTACCGATGTTTACGTGCGGTTTGGAGCGGTCGAAATTTTCTTTTGCCATATCAAAATTCTAGTTAAAGTTTAAAAGTGTATAATTAAATAAAAGTTACTCTTCCAAGCTTCATTGCTGAAGCATTACACACCCTAAACATAGTAAGCCTTTCGAATCAGGGTTATTCGATAAATCTTTAAAAACTTGATGATGTTCGCTACGCATCTGCCCGTAAAGATTTATTCAATTTAAAATTTCAAATTCTATAGTCCTGAACGTTTTCAGGATTGCTATTATCTTAGACTCTCCTACACTAAAGCTACGGAGAATGGAGCTGTTGAAGGGAATTGAACCCTCGACCTTGGCGCGCCTCGCGCCATGCTCTACCAAATGTCACATCAACATCTCCTTCAGAGCTGTTGAAGGGAATTGAACCCTCGACCTCTTCCTTACCAAGGAAGTGCTCTACCCCTGAGCTACAACAGCTTTTTTAAAGTTGTTGGTTGTTAGTTGTTAGCCTTCAACAACTGCCAACTAACAACTTCACTCAGAGCGGGAGACGAGATTCGAACTCGCGACCTATAGCTTGGAAGGCTATCGCTCTACCAACTGAGCTACTCCCGCAATTCAAAATACGAGGTACTAATTACGATTTACGAATACACAAACTCGTATTTCGTAATTCCTACATCGTACTTAGTGTGGGGAGAACAGGATTCGAACCTGTGAAGACATAAGTCAACAGATTTACAGTCTGTCCTCGTTGGCCGCTTGAGTATCTCCCCCAACGATTTTTTCAATTTTGTAAGAACGTTTTCAAAAAGCTTTAAATTCATTCAGAAAAGGCTTTTTGCCCGAAATTGGCTTCTACCAAAAAAACGGGAACGCAAAATTATACGGTTTTTTGGTATAGACAAACCCAACCGAGATGTTTTGGGTTACATTATGATTATTTCCTTCACCACTTCTTTCCCAAACTCCTTCTGCAGGATTTCCAAGATATGGCCTTTGTGAAGGTTTAAGTCGTTTTTCATGGAGGGGGATTCCAACTCCACAAAAAGGACTTTGCCACGGATAAAAAGCTTTTTGGTTCTCTTTGCTACAGGTTTACCAGCCAGTCGCTCCCATGAGATCAACAAATTGGCCTCGTCAAACTTGGTTTTTATATGGTATCGGTTGAGCAATTGCTGAATTGCCTGACCTATATGCTGAGTATTGCCTTCTTCTGACTGCTTAGCCATTTGTAAAAGTACCATTTTCAACGGTAAAAAATTGCGCCTCCACTTGGGCCTCCTTTACCAATTGTGAGCTTCTCCCCTCGCGCGCATCGCTAATAAAAATCTGACCAAACATACCTTGAGATACGAGGCGCATTAACTGATGGATGCGAAAGTCATCTAGCTTGTCAAAAATATCATCCAACAGCAATATCGGCTTCAAGGCTTTTGCTTCCGCGATGGATTGGAACTCTGCCAATTTTAGCGCAATCAAAAATGATTTCTGCTGGCCTTGTGAGCCGATTCGCTTTAACTCCTGCCCGTTGATCAAAAAGTTAAAATCATCGCGGTGGATGCCAGACGAAGTTCGTTGCAATACTATATCGCGTTGCAAATTTTTAGTAAGCAGGTCGGCAAAACTAAATTTCTCTAAATCTGACCGGTATTGAATCTCGACTTCCTCCTTAGAGTCCTCTACCAAAAACCGATAATGCTCTTTAAAGAAAGGGAGAAACTCAGCGGTAAACTGTTTTCGCTTGGCCGCGATGTAGTTTCCCGCTGGGATGATTCGCTGATCATAACTAGCCAGCAAGTCAAAATCTGTCTTTCCACTTTCAGAAAAAATTTTCAACAAGCTATTCCGCTGCTTTAGGCAATTGACGTAGACGATCAGGTTTTCTAGGTACGCCCTATCCAATTGAGAGATGAGGCTATCAAAAAACTTCCTCCTCATTTCACTGCCATCCCAAATTAATTCTATGTCTTGGGGTGCTATCAGCACAACCGGGTATTTGCCCACATGCTCAGAATACTTTATACAATCTTGGCCGTCTTCGCGGATAAGTTTCTTTTGGCCGTTTTGAAAGGAGCAAATCAATTCATGGGCTCGGCTTTCTTTTTCGAAGATTCCTTTCACTATGAACTGCGACTGTCCAAATCTAATGTTTTGGGTGTCCGATGGATTTACCGCGCTTTTTGTAAACGACAAATAATAAATAGCGTCCAGCAGGCTGGTTTTGCCGCTCCCGTTCTTTCCCAACAAGCAAACGGTCTTCTCTCGAAACTCAAGTTGAGCTTCTTCGATGTTTTTGAAATTGAAAAGATTGAGCTTTTGGAGATACACGACAGAAATTTGACGCAAAAACGCTAAGGCGCGAAAGAATAGCAACTAATAGAATGGGATAACTTAAATAACTTAACAAATGCCCGTTTGGCGGTTGTTTGGCGGTGATGTATTTTCGCAACTCACAAATGACATAATCCATGGCAACTGCTGCAGCTACCAAAAGTAAAGGAAAAGAGAAGGAGTATTCAAAAGAGACCTATATGTTCTGGTTTGAGTCCATGCTACTGATGCGGAAATTTGAAGAAAAAGCTGGGCAATTGTACGGAATGCAGAAAATCCGCGGGTTTTGTCATTTATATATTGGGCAAGAGGCGTGCGCGGCTGGCTCTGTCTCTGCGTTAAAAAAGGGTGACAAATATATTACCGCTTATCGCGACCACGCCCACCCATTGGCATTGGGCACTCATCCCAACAAGGTAATGGCTGAATTGTACGCGAAAGAAACGGGCGTTTCAAAGGGCAAAGGCGGCTCCATGCACATGTTTGATAAAGAAAATCACTTTTTTGGCGGTCATGGAATTGTGGGCGCGCAAATTCCATTGGGTGCGGGAATTGGATTTGCTGAGAAATATAATAACACAGGCAAGCTATGCATCTGCTACATGGGTGATGGCGCGGTGCGCCAGGGCGCTTTTCACGAAGCGTTGAACCAGGCCATGCTGTGGAAGATACCGGTGATATTCGTGATTGAAAATAATGGCTATGCCATGGGTACCTCCGTAGAAAGAAGCTCCAATGTGCACGAACTCTACACATTGGGAGAAGCATACGATATGCCATCTGAACCAGTAGACGCAATGAATGTAGAAGCCGTTCATGAGGCTGTGGCGAGGGCTGCAGAGCGCGCGCGCGCTGGCGAAGGACCCAGTTTATTAGAATTCCGTACCTATCGGTATAAAGGGCACTCGATGAGCGATCCTCAGAAATACCGCAGCAAAGAGGAGGTTGAAGAATACAAGCACCGCGACCCAATCGAACAGGTACGCCATGCCATTTTGGATAAAAAAATTGCTTCTGCCCAAGATTTGGATGCCATTGAGCAAAAAGTAAATGCACAGGTAGAAGAAAGCGTGAAATTTGCCGAAGAGTCAAATTACCCAGATCCTTCCGAAGCCCTGAAGGATATTTACGAGCAGCAGGACTATCCGTTTATTTTGGACTAACTGCTTAGAAGTAGGCGGAAAGTAATAGGCAGTAATGAGGTTGACAAAACGGATGGCAATTGTAGCCAAATCGAATTCGCGCTTTTGATTAATACCCAAATTCCTTAGTTTTGCGTCCCGTTTTATCCCGATAGTTATCGGGAGGCATCTTATTTTACACAGCATGGCAAAGAAAGAAGAAAGCAAAGATTTGTTAGAGAACCCCGAAGTACTTCAGGAGAAACTGGAAGGGATTGAGCATTGGATAGAGAAAAACCCAAAACTGATTATTAGCATTGTAGGTGCAGTGATTTTAGTAGTAGGAGGTTTTTTCGGGTATCGGTATTATGTTGGCGAGCAGGATAAATTGGCTCAAAAAGAAATGTTCCAGGCCGTGCGCTATTTTGAAGCTGACAGCTTGAAGCTAGCGTTGAATGGCGATGGCAATAATCTCGGCTTCCTACAAATTGTTGAAGACTACAGCATTACCCCTGCCGGCAACTTGGCAAATTTTTATGCCGGGGCGATTTACCTTAAGCAAGGCAAATTCCCATTGGCGATTTTTCAC
>JBBSCN010000082.1:0-12372 GCA_038250265.1 Cytophagales bacterium
AACGTCCTCGGAAACATCCCATCAAAGCCATATATCCTTGCCCAGAAGTCGTACCAGCCCTCGCGGAAGGTTATTCTCTTTACATTGGTTCTTTGACTGCAATGCGGGCAGTACAAATCAGAGACTTCATTTTCGCAGTTGATGCAATTCGCCATTAGCAAAACGGATTTATTTACATTGTAAGTTTAATAAAAATATGACTAACTATTATGAATTTGCATTGTTTTAAACTGAAAGTTGAATAGTGAAAGCATTGATTATAGGTTCGGGGGTGGCAGGGTTGGCTTCGGCCATACGTTTGCGCATGCAAGGGTTTGAGGTAGAGGTGTACGAAGCGAACAGCTATCCCGGAGGAAAACTAAGCGAGTTTAATTTGAAGGGCTTCCGGTTTGATGCAGGGCCATCTCTTTTTACGCTGCCTGAATTGGTGGATGAGTTGTTTCAATTGGCAGGCAAGAATCCTAAGTGTTTTTTTAACTATCAAAGGATGGAGGTCTGCTGCCATTACTTCTATGAGGATGGAACGATGCTAAAAGCTTTTGCCGATCGCGAGAAGCTACTCACCGAATTTGAAACGAAGCTCAACGTGCCGCGGAAAATAATTGTAGATTACCTTGGCCGTAGCGAAGAAACCTATCGGCAAGCGGGGGAGATATTTTTAAAAAACTCCCTTCACAAATTCAAGACTTGGTTTTCCTTTCCTGTTCTAAAAGCACTTTTTAAAATTCATCGCTATGGAATTTTCAGCACGATGAATGCGATTAATGAAACTCGCCTTCAGCATCCAAAGTTGGTTCAGTTGTTCAATCGATACGCTACTTATAATGGATCGAATCCCTACAAAGCACCGGGTATTCTTACCTCCATTCCGCATTTGGAATTTAACATTGGTACTTTTTTGCCGGTTGGTGGAATGCATGCTATCACGTTGGCATTGTACAAACTTGCGTTGGAAATAGGGGTGATCTTTCATTTCAATTCGCTGGTAAAATCTATAGAGACAAGCAAAGGCCAGGCGACAGGCATTAAAGTAGGAGACTCATTAATTAAGGGAGATGTGGTGGTTTGTAATATGGACGCTTTCCATGCCTACCGAAAATTATTGACAAACGTACCAGCGCCAGAGCGGGTGTTGGCGCAGGAGCGATCAAGTTCTGCGCTCATTTTCTATTGGGGTATGAAATCTACTTTTCGCGAGCTCGACCTTCACAATATTTTCTTTAGTGATAATTACCAAGAAGAGTTTAATGCTATTTTTGAAAAGAAATCTGTGTACGATGATCCAACCGTTTATATCAATATCACTTCTAAATATGAAAAAGGCGATGCGCCAGCGGGAAAAGAAAATTGGTTTGTGATGGTGAACGTGCCTGCCAATACGGGGCAAAACTGGGAGGAACTGAAACAAGCGACACGAAAAAATGTGATCAAAAAAGTGAGCCGCCTTTTAAAAGCAGATATAGAATCATTGATCGAAGTAGAAGAGGTGTTAGACCCGATTAGAATAGAAAGCAAGACATCTTCCTATCAGGGTTCGCTGTATGGAACTAGTTCCAACAATAAGTTCGCAGCTTTTTTGCGGCATAAGAATTTTTCTTCTGATTTTAATAACTTGTTTTTTTGTGGCGGTAGTGTGCATCCGGGTGGAGGGATCCCTTTATGCTTGTTGTCAGGAAAAATTGTGGCCGATTTAGTTCACGAAAAGTATGTGCCTGTTACATGAGTAAACTCAACGTTTCCATTCTGGTTGTTGCGGTTATCTATACAGTAGGCATCATTGGGTTGCTTTCGCCCTATCGGCTGTATTTTCAGGCAGCAACTCCCCTTACACTTTTAATAAGCGCAGGGCTGTTGATTTGGAACCACCAAGAATTCAATCTTCGATTTTTTATTTTTATAGCAATCTGCCTGGCAACGGGATTCTTTGCCGAATACTTGGGCGTAAACTTTGGACTTATTTTTGGCAACTACCAATATGGCCAGACGCTCGGTTTTCAGTTTTTAAATGTCCCGCTGCTCATTGGGGTAAATTGGTTCATCACTATTTATTCCATTGCGGTGGTCATGCACAGGCTAAAGCTGCCGGTGTATTTGTCGATCTTAATTGGGGCGCTACTGGCAGTGGGCTTTGATTGGTTGCTGGAACCTGTGGCGGTCCACTATGATTTCTGGAGTTGGGAAAACGGAATAATCCCTATCAAGAATTATGTGGGTTGGTTTTTTGTGTCAGCTTTTTTGCTCGCCACTTTTGTGATACTGAAAATCAAAGCGGTCAATCCATTGGCGGTATCTTATTTTGTGATCGAGTGTTTATTTTTCTTAGTGCTCAATCTTGCATCGCGTTTAGTAACTCTATGACGCGCGACTCACCCCCGGCCACGCGAGACGCGTAGCTACTCCCTCTCTACTTCGTATGAGAGGGGGAATGAAACCGATCTTACCCAGAGGGTCATGCTATGATCATTTTATAAACCATCGCGATACTATGAAACCAATATTGTTATTGACGGCTGCGTGAGGGATTGCAGCGAAAATCCCACGCCTGCCTGTCCGGTAGGCAGGCGCCTTGCGTGGATTGTAGCGAAAAGCCCGACCCCAGCGCTTCGCGGGGACACGCCCTAAAAAAAGAACACTAGAACTTATCAGGTATTTGTACGATGCGTACGACAATTTCGTGAGGGTCTCCGTCTTTGTCAAGCAAATTAAATTTTACCATTGGATTATCGCGATTGATATTGCTTTCCACATGCACGATTTCATTGTTTTGTAAATGCTTTTCAATTTCCTTTTGCAAAAGAAAAAGAGCGTTGGCCATGTCAACTTCTAGCGGACTAGGATTATAGGAATCTGTTTTCATAG
The DNA here is from genome assembly GCA_038250265.1 of Cytophagales bacterium. Lineage (GTDB taxonomy): Bacteria > Bacteroidota > Bacteroidia > Cytophagales > Cyclobacteriaceae > ELB16-189. The sequence continues at coordinate 2,860 of JBBSCN010000082.1, forward strand.
ATATGTTACCACTTTATCAATGCCGAGGCCCACGTGAACCCACTGCCAAAAGCGGCCAAACAAATTACGTCATTTTCTTTGATTTTACCTTCTGCCCATGCTTCGCTCATCGCGATGGGGATGGAGGCAGCAGTGGTATTTCCATACCGCATGATGTTGTTGTACACTTTTGAATCGGGCAATTCTAATTTTTGTTGCACGAATTGACTGATGCGCAAGTTGGCTTGGTGGGGAAATAACAGATTAATATCTTCTTTGACCATTCCATTTGCCGCCAGCGCCTCGTTGATCACTTCCATAAAGCGCACCACTGCATGTTTAAAAACGAGACTTCCATTCATCACCACTTTAAAGTGAGTAGTATCTAAAATTTGCTCAGGCTGTCGCTCTTCCGGTGTACGGCTGCTGCCGGGATCGCGTATGTACAACTCTTCTGCAAAACGACCATCTGAATGCAGGTGAGTGGACAGTATTCCCGGCTGGTCTGTGGGTTGAAGGATAGCCGCCCCGGCACCATCGGCAAAAATCACGGCAGTGTTTCTCCCCCGAGTGGTGACGTCAATGGCAGTGGATTGTATTTCGGCACCGACTACCAAAATTGTTTTGTACATGCCTGTTTTTATGAACTGGTCTGCTACTGAGAGGGCGTAGATAAACCCTGAACACGCATTGCGGATGTCTAACGCCCCAATGCTTTCCAGCCCTAATTCGCGCTGTAATAACACTCCTGAACCGGGGAAAAAGTAATCTGGTGTGATGGTAGCAAAAACAATAAAATCAATATCCTTTTCGGTGAGTTTGGCGCGCTCTAGCGCAATTCGGGTGGCCTTTGCAGCCATATTTGCCACCGTGTCGGTTGCCGGGTCAATCCATCGTCTTTCTTTAATGCCCGTCCGTTCAATGATCCACTCATCGGTGGTGTCCATGATGGTAGACAAATATTGATTGGTAATGACATTCTCGGGGACATGATGACCTAGGCCAACAATTTTGGAATAGCGCATAGCTTATTTTTACGGTGCGCTAAATTAAGAAATTGTTACCTAATGAGTGTTAGTTTTTGGTTCAAAGTTTAAGGTCAAAAGTTCAAAGATTTGCTTACACTGACTTTAAACTTAGGACTTTGCATTATTTCTTCACCAACCCCTTGGTGTTATCATCCGAGTGCCGATCGATCAATTTATGCAATGGGTCAATCCCTGCTTTGCGCGGCTTGGCTTTTACGGCAATGGTAAACGTGTTTTCTTTTTGTGTGATTTTATGCTTTTTCAAATAGATCAAACTGTCTTTGCCTGCAATGTTTTTTCCATAGATGCCAACGTCAATCCAATCGTTAATGGGTATTACCGATTCTAAGCCTGTACTATCAGCCCGCATTTTTTCTGCGGAAACTTTCAAGGTAACCTCAAATTGATCTTTTCCTTTTTCTTGGTAGGTCGCTTCGATAGTTTTGTTTTCAAACAACGTGATTGTCTCAAACATATCGTGGATGATACTTTGTAAACTATCGGGTGTTACTTTTTTGATTTCTTTTAATAAGTCAGCAGAAGTAGGGTAGGGCGCATCTTTAAATTTCCATTGGCTGTTGTATCTGCGAAAAGCCGCGTTCACACTGTCTTCGCCAATATAATCTTGCAAAGCAAAAAAGATAAGCGAAGCTTTTTGATAATGAATGTAGTTTTGACCTTCTACAAACTCAAGCGGTTGTTCTTTCTTGCGCTCAAACGCACGACCACTCAGGTAGCGGTCTAACTCATACTTTAAATAGCGTTCCAAAATCTCTGGCGTGAATTTATGCTTGAGCACCATCAGTGCCGAATATTGCGACATGCTTTCGGAAAGCATGGCATTGCCTTTTACTCCTGCTTCCATCACCTGGTGACCCCACCATTGGTGGGCTACTTCGTGGGCAGTCACGTAATACACGTAGTCAATATCCTTTTCGGGATCATCAATTTTGGCAATGAAGCCGATGCCTTCAGAGAAAGGAATGGTGTTGGCAAATGATTGTGCAAAAGAAGCATAGCGCGGAAACTCCATAATGCGCAATTGCCGATATTGATAGGGCGCGAAATTTTTGGTGTAGTAACCAAGGGCATCTTTCATGCCGTCCATCATCTTATCCAAATTGTACTCATGGCCAGGATGATAATAGATTTCTAAGTTCACATCGTTCCACTTGTCTTTCTTTACTGCATAGCGAGCTGAAACGACAGAGTAGAAGTTGCACATCGGTGCATCCATTTTGTAGGAAAAATAGTTGCGGCCATTTTCTTTCCATTCTTTTTGCAAGTAGCCGGGAGCAATGGCAATTTGGTCTCCTTCGGTGCTGATCTCCATTTCAAAACGAATATGATCCGCATCATCGCCAAAAAGGCTCTGTGCTAACCCGCGAGGGTCGTTGCGCTCCATCATTCTTTCTTTTTTGTCCAGCTTGCGTTTTTTGCGTTCGTCATCATCGCCTAGTTCAACACCGCTATTATATCCAAGAGTTGGAAAGAAGGATGTATTGTTGAAGAACGTTCCGTTGAAAATAACATTTGTATTACTTCCACCTTGTTCAAAGCCGCGGGTGTCGAACGTAACTTTAAAATTCATTTGAACACTATCGCCAGCAGCTAGGGGATCGGCCAGTTCGTACACATAGTATTTGAAGTTTTCAAAATTCTCTTTCACTTTTGCCTCTCGATTAAACTTCACGTAGTTAATGATCAATTGATTTTCGATACTATGCTGGATATGTATGTCTTTGATTGGCTGATCGGTTTTATTTTTTAACCAATAATATCCTTCGGCTACAAAATCGCGTGCAGATGGATAAATAGCCACTTTCAATTTGGTGTCCACAATTCGTGGTTGCGCCTCAAACTCATACTTTTTAAGTTTTCGCTCATACTCTTCCTGGAGGTCTTCTTGGTCATCGGACTTAACAAATTTGTTGATGACGGACGTGTTGTAGTAAATGTAAAATCCGGAAAATAGAAAGACGGCCAATACCGAAAAGGTGAAAATGAGAAACGACCGATTCAATCTTAGCTTCCCGGTCTTCCATCGCATCTTCAGTACGGCTTCTGATCCGCGCACGGAAAATAGTACGGCCACAGCGAACATAACCATCGCCAAGGCAAACCAATACAACTTAAACCAAGAAAATGACGGTATGTAATGGCCATACACATTCATATCGGAGAATGTGCCAAGGCTACCACTGGCAAAGCGCCATAAATTATGCTCTAGACCTAGTTCGCCCATTACACCGCGCACAATAAAAAACACAATACAAAGTGCGAATCCTAAGAATTTATTATTTACTAACACTTGAATGAAAATAGCCAAAAGTGTATAAAGAATTAGGAAGGTAATCGTTGTTGTGTATAGTGAACTAAAATAAATCGGCAATTCAAATTTGAAATAACCGTAGGAAGCCTGGATAGTTATGCCGACAACAATCAATAAGAATAGCATCACTATATAGATCAAAAGGAGTCCCATGAACTTAGCCAGCAAGGCGATAAAACTGGGCATTGGCAAGGCGTCCATTATCAAATTGAAATTGACGGCTCGTTCTTTCCAGATTAGTTCACCGGAATAAAAAATAGCAATGATGATAAAGAATAGTGTGAACCCATCCAACAACTCAAGGATAGAATAAGTTGTTGGGTAAGAACTTGTGCCATATAATTGATTCATATTAAATGCGTTGACAATCAAGAGCAACATTCCGGTAATTAAGATGGCGAGAAAGGGAATTTCTTTGATCACGGTTTTGAAATAGAATACGGAGAGATTGACCAGCTGTTTTAGGTATGTTCCCGTATTTATTACTTGGCGAGCTATCGGGATTACGACATCTGTTTTCTTCGCTTGCTCTTTTACGGTAGATGGCTTTCTTTTAATCAGAGAATTGCGAACTACGTTAAAGGAAAATCCATAGTAGGTAACGATTAAGGCTCCTATGCCTACCGCCATCCAAATTAACCTATTGTAGAGCATGATACCTTCCAATGGGACAAGTTGTGTATTTTTTTCGGCTGGGGTCCAGTAGCGAGTAGTATACTCAAAAGTTTGAGAGGCAAATGGATCGAGCATAGCAGCAGTTTCTTTCCATTCTACATTTGCCAAAAAAGAGTCGGCTATGCTATATAAGATTAGCAAAATAATTCCCTGTGTGTAGATTACGATAGCCTTTCTTCCCAGCGCGCCAGCCATAAAAAATAAAGCCCCCATGATGAACAGGTTGCTGACGGTATAATATAAAAAAGGCTGAATGTATGACCATGCATTGAAGGCAAGTATTTCTTTGGTTTTCCAATCGACCTCCCAGGGCATATACTTCCCGATGGCAAAGCCCGCCATTAGTCCCAAGAAAATGCCGCTGTAGATCAAAATCAAAACCAAAAAAGATCCGCCAAAGCGGCCCAATAGGTAGTGCATTTTCTTCATGGGTGTGCTAAAGAGCAACGCTTCCATATTGTGATCAAAATCCCGAACGATTGCCACGCCCATCACGGCAGACGAAATCATCATTAGTGCAAATGACATGGTGAGGGTTATCTGCGCAATCGCAAAAGGGCTGTTCGGTTTTATCTGACCTTGCGCACCTCCTATGCTAACAATGGGACTGGCCACTGCAAAGAAGCAGAGTAAAAATATGATTCCGAAATAGATATAATTAGCAGCTCGATTTTTACGATAGCTTAACTCAAAGAGAAAAATTTCTTTTAACATAGTGGTATTTAATTAAGCCAACGTAGTTTCTTTACTTGAATTGAAGATGTGCGAGAAGTAAACATCTTCTAAGTCAGCCTGCCGTTGCTGGAAAGAAGAATCAGGTTGACCTTCACTCAAAATGGTGATCTCTGGGCGGCCGGCAATTAACCGTTCTGAAATGATATTGAAGTTTTTTCTATACTCTTCCAGTTCGGCTTTTGCAATTCGTTTGCTCCACACTTTGCCTTGCACTTCGGCAATGGCATCGAGCGGGTTGCCTTTATAAAGCACTTGGCCTTTGTTTATGATGGCCATATCTGTACACAGTTCCTTTACATCTTCTACAATGTGGGTAGAAAGAATCACGATTGTATTCTCGCCCAATTCTGAAAGCAAATTCAAGAAACGATTTCTTTCGGCTGGGTCGAGGCCTGCAGTAGGTTCGTCTACGATAATCAATTTTGGATTGGCGATGAGTGCCTGCGCAATGCCAAACCGTTGCTTCATACCGCCCGAGTATCCACCTAAGTTTTTTTCACGGGCTGCCCACAAGTTTGTTTTGTGAAGCAATGCTTCTACCAATGCTTTTCTTTCCTTTTTGTTGACAATGCCTTTTAGTACGGCCAAGTGATCCAATAAGGTAACGGCATCTATTTTAGGATATACGCCAAACTCTTGAGGTAGGTAGCCCAATATTTTTCGTACTTCTTCTTTTTGCTTCAGCACATTGATGTCGCCCAATTGTACAGAGCCGCTATCGGCTTCTTGTAAGGTAGCGATGGTGCGCATAAGTGACGACTTGCCCGCACCGTTGGGCCCGAGCAGACCGAACATGCCTTGGTTGATGGTGAGTGTGACATCTTTGAGAGCTTGCACTCCGTTGGAATAAGTTTTACTTAAATTTTGGATGATGAGTTGCATAGAGTTGGAGAATGGTTATCTAGGTTAGTCGTGGAGGTTGATAATTTGTTACAATATCTACCAAATATTTTCGTAGACCAAGTGAATATTGACGCAGGTTTGCAGATTTTTTTTGCGGCCACCCAATCGGGCAGGTCCGCGTGCCGAGACAGAAATACGGGCAGGCCCGCCTATGGAGACGGAAGTACCTGCCGAGACGGAAGTACGGACAGGCCCGCCTACCGAGACTGAAGTACCTACCGAGACGGAAGTACGGGCAAGCCCGCCTATGGAGACGGAAGTACCTACCGAGACGTAAGTACGGGCAAGCCCGCCTATGGAGAATGAAGTACCTACCGAGACGGAAGTACGGGCAGGCCCGCCTATGGAGACGGAAGTACTTGCCGAGACGGAAGTACGGGCAAGCCCGCCTGCCGAGACGGAAGTACGGGCAGGTGATAGGAGCGGCCCTTGGACCGCGATAGCTATCGGGAAGCCCGCCCTCCTGCGCGCAAGGCTTCAGAGGGCGGAGGGGCTCGCGAAAAGCAACTAATCTTGATTGAGCGGATATCTAAAAACCTTTATTTTCTTCACCTCAACCCTTTCACTTCTCCATCCCGGTAGCTATCGGGAGAGAAGGGTAGGTTGTGTTTTTAGAGATGCCCTATAAAATGTGGCCACAAATATGCCCAGACGCGTCTTTTCAAACGGCTTTGAGAATTTGGTTAATGATCGCTACGCGAATGACCTAAAAAGTTTGAGTGCTTCGTACAACAAAAGAGGACAAGCATGGCCTGTCCTCTTTCAAATTACAAAATCGAGAAAATGTTTGTTCTTAAAATATCAGAATAAGAAGGAGGACGATGATGATGGCAGCGCCTATAGAGATGTAAACACCATTTGATGTATTGGTGGTTTTCATTTCCTTTTTGATGGATTTCACCTCTCTTCTCAGCGATTTTTTTTCTGCTTTAGTCAAGGTGTTTACGTCCATTGCCTTAATGGTTTCAAGCCTCGTTAGCATTTCTTGCGCACGAACGGCACTGGGCGTTTCAATGGGGTTCGAGTTTCTAAGAGAAGGTTTCACTTCGCTCGCGAAAGCTGCGGTGGTCATGGCAAGCGCCAACGTGATGGTGATAAATCTTTTTTTGAGTTTCATATTTATTGGGTTAAAAATTCACGCGTTTATTTTTATTGTTTTTGTTGAACGAACAAATCTGGGTCTTTTGGATGGCGTGCTTGTTACAGTCGATTGGAAATAAATTACATAATTCACGTGTGCTGGATTCTTGATAGGATAGTAATTCTGTTGGGATACAAAATAGAGTTGTCGAAAGTTTAAGATCAATTGCAATGAAGGCTTGGGACAAAACGGAATTGCCAATCCAATCGAATTTTAAATTCCCGCACCCCCCATGCCGAGCGGCAATAATGTCATTGTAGTCCTATAATTTGAGTACTAATTTGAGCCGCGAATTGATAGCAAGGCATTTGTGGAAACCTCTCATTTCACGCCTTAACCTCTTCTAGATGGCGATTTTTTCTAGAATATTACAGAAAATGATTGGAGCGCACTACCATCACATCAGTTGAAAAAGCTACCATGGGGTATTTCTCAAAATAAGTTTTTTCCAGGTGTGCTAAGATTTTGTCGCACACTTCTGCAGAAACGATGGAGATGATTTTGACATTCTCACCTTCCCACGCGCTATTGCGCAATTCTTTTTCGCCTTTGCCTTCTACATAGCTAATGGTGTAGCCTTTGGCGCCCAGCGACTGGATATCTTTGACTATATGGTTCTCGAGCGAATCGGCAGCGATAATGGTAACCAGTTTAAGCGGACTCATGGTAGCGTTGGTTTATTGGAAAATATATTGTGCAAAACTTCGGTATAGCGGAATGCCCACGGTGATGTTGAAAGGAAAAGTGATGGCCAACGCGGCCGTCAAGTAGTAGGAGGGACTTGCTTGCGGAAGTGCAATACGGCACGCGGCAGGCGCTGCTATATACGATGCGCTGGCCGACAAGATGCCGAGGATAGTTGCTCCACCTAAACTAAGGCCCGCCCATTTCCCCAAATATATTCCGAGGATCGAGTGAAGGATGGGCATAATGATTCCGAATCCGAGCAGAAAAAAACCGGCTGTTTTTAAATCTGATAATTTTCTTCCCGCCACCAACCCAGCCTCTAATAGAAATAATGTCAAAACCCCTTTGAACGGAACATCGAATAAGGGCGACACTTGCTCCCAGCCTGTTTTGCCAGATGCAAATCCAATGATTAAAAAGCCAACCAATAACAACGTACTTTTTCCCGACAGTAGCTCATGCGCAACTGCTTTCATCGGCACTTTATCTTCTGCGTTGGGCGCATTCAGTCGAACGAGTGCCAAGGCAATCAAGATGGCAGGTATTTCCATGATGGCTAATAAACTCGGCATAAATCCTTCGTAAGAAATGCCAAGGTTGTCGTGAAAAGCCAGCGCGGCACTAAATGTAACAGCTGACACGGAGCCGTAATGAGCCGCTAATGCTGCGGCATTGTAGGTATCAAACTTTCCTAATTTTTTAAAAATGAAATAGACCCAGATGGGAATGCTGCTACATAGCGCAATTGCTGCCAACGCGGGTTTATAGAATTCGTCAAAGGAAGCGAGCGATAGCTTGTAGCCGCCTTTTAATCCGATGGCAATCAGTAAAAAAATAGTAAGCGATTGGTAGAGCGAATCGGGGAATTTCAAATCACTTTTTAAGCGGGCTGCAACGATTCCCAGCACGAACGCCAGCACCATGGGGGAGAGAATACTGACAAACAGAGAACTTACATCCATAACTAAAAATTTGACGAAGATACAGGCAGTGGATAGCGATAACAAATGGTTGGTGCTGATTTTTAGATCTATGCAAAAGCATCCGTTTCTTGAAGTTTAAGCGTATTAGTGCGAAGGAGGGGCGGCTCCCTCGATCTTCACACCGATCCACGCCCTCGGGCCGGGCTATCCGCTGCTACTCCTCCCCCGATAAGATCGGGGTGCGGGGTATCCGCTACTATCCCTAGCCGGAGCGGTAGAAGTTTAAGTCGACTAGGCACCAATATTTTGCATTCGCCTACTTAAGGGCATCTCTAAAAACCTTTTTTTTCTTCACCTCAACCCTTTCCCTTCTCCAAAAGGGAAGGATGAGCAGAGTTTTTAGAGAGGCCCTTAATTTGATTCCAATCCATTAAATTTATTGTGGGAATCCAACCAATGACAACTAAGAAGACCGTTAAATATGAACTGGCAACGCACGAGAGAAGCGATGTGATCCTGATCTTGTTTGATTACGATATCGAGTTGATACATCAGGTGAAGCTTTCGGGCGCGCGTTGGAGCAAAACCAAAAAGGCATGGTATGTGCCCGATTCAGTTCTTCTGCGCGAACAGTTCGGGTTGGCACCAGCGGAAAACAACAAAACCATATTACCTAAAGTACATCCGATCAATCAGGTTGCACTGGATAATTTTACAAACACCTTATTGCTAAAAGCATACAGCCCAAATACCCTTAAAACTTACCGCAACGAATTTACCCAACTACTGTACGTACTAAAAAATAGGTACATTGATAGCCTAGACATGGACCAGCTCAGGAGCTATTTTTTGTACCGCCTCAGTCAACTGAAACTTTCTGAAAACACGCTCCACAGCCGGATAAATGCGGTCAAGTTTTATTTTGAGCAAGTGCTGAAGCGGGAACGGTTTTTATTTGAAATCCCGAGGCCAAAAAAGCCGTCCATCCTGCCGAAGGTGATCAATGCAAAAGATATTTCTAAATTATTTGAAGTGACCACCAACCTAAAACACAACACCATGCTAAAGCTATGCTATGGCATGGGCTTGCGGGTGAGTGAAGTCGTAAAT
>JBBSCN010000083.1:0-12254 GCA_038250265.1 Cytophagales bacterium
AGCGTGGCAATCGTCATCCCTGAAATAGGGCTGTTGCTTGATCCCACCAAGCCAACGATTCTACTGGCAACGGTGACAAAGAAAAATCCAAACATGATTATTAATACCCCAATAAAAAGCTTCTGCAAAAAGTTCTCACCGGGAATGATATTGCTCGGTAGCAAAGCAATCAATCCGACCAAAACAATACTACCAATGATCACTACTTTAAAAGACAAATCTCTTTCCGTCCTCAAAGACCCACCCTCACCTTTTTCCTTTAGCGATCCTATGCTTTGTTTGAATGAACTGACAATAGTAGGAATGGTCTTGATCAAGGTAATAAATCCACCAGCTGCAACTGCACCTGCTCCAATTTGCCGAATGTATGCTTTGTAAATTGCATCTGCATAACTTCCAAAAGTATGTGTGACCGGATTCCAACTACCGGTACTAGAGCCACCGGCTGTATTTACGTCAGCCAAATAGCCTAACTTCACTAGTTGTGTGGCAATCGTATCGGCAGGAACAAGTGTAGCGAGTAAAGGCGTCATTGCCCACCACGCTAAAACAGAGCCGGCTACCAATACCCCTGAAATTTTAAATCCAATGATGTAACCAACACCCAAATACTCGGGCGTAATTTCTCCTCGTGTCGCAGCCGATGGCCAAAATTTATTCACTTGGCTTGTAACATAGGCAGGGGTTTCTGCTATCACGTGCAAGACCTTTTGCAACACCGCATATCCAAAGGCAACACCCATTCCTATAAAAGCAGTCTTGGCAAAATCTCCGCCCTTCTCCCCTGCTTGCAACACCGAAGCACACGCTGTTCCTTCAGGGTAAGGCAACGTGCCATGCTCTTTCACTATCAGTGATCTCCTTAGCGGGATCATCATCAGCGTGCCCAGCATCCCGCCAAAAGCGGCCAGAATCAAAATAGTCAAATAGTTAAAATAGTCTTCGCCCACGCTCACGCCATCGGCACCGGGCGATAAAAACAAAAATCCGGGCAAGGTAAACACTACCCCTGCCGCAATGGACTCGCCTGCCGAACCAGTTGTTTGTATGATGTTGTTTTCGAGGATAGTAGTTTTCAAAAATTTCCGCCCCAGTGTGATAGCGATTACTGCGATGGGGATAGAGGCCGAAACTGTCAGTCCAGCTTTCAACGCTAAGTAAACGGTGGAACATCCAAACAGAATTCCAAAAAGAATTCCGAAGCCAATTGACTTGACTGTAAACTCCGCCACGTTTTGTTCTGGCGCGATGTAGGGTTTGAATATTTTTGGTTCTTCCATTAGGGGTCAATTTAGTAAAGATATGAAATGAAAGCTACAAGCTTCACGCCTCAGGATTCAAGCTTGTATCCTGAAGCATGCAGCCAACTTTTAACTTCGTTTTGAAAACACAAAATCATAAACAATCAAAAGAAACGTAGTAATAATTCCAATCCCCGAAAGGGTGTACCACATCATAGCCGGGTTAGTTTCAAGGTAAGAACTTCGCAGCCAATCTGAAAGAACGCCTGCCGAAAATGAACCAATGGCTATGGGCAAAAAAGCAAAGCCCATAAAAGTGCCCACTTGATCTTTTGGTGCGAGCGAACTAACGTACTCATAAAAGCGCGGTGCTTGCGTGGCTTCGCCCAGCGCAAATAGCATCATGCCAATAATGGTTGCCGTTACAGTGCCTCCTGCGCCAATTACAATCCACGATAGACTGGCTATTCCGACACCAATGGTCATCGCTAAGATTGGCTTTACCTTGCCTACCAACGCTGTGATGGGAATTGTAATTAAAATAATGGTCCATGCATCCACTGTTTCCAGAAACTCGAACGCATTGTATTTCAATACTTCGGTGGCATAGAATGGCAGACAATAAAAAATCTGCCAAAACATCATCCAGAAACCAGAGAAGATTAAAAGGAATACCATAAATTTTACGTTGGCAAAGACCAACACCATGTCGCTGAACACTTTTGAAAATGTCTTCTTCTCTGTCACTTCACCATCGGGTTCCTTAAAGAAAATCCACGCACCAAAAAATAAAAAGAGCGAAGTGATGGACGACATTATAAACACGAATTCAATTCCTAAATCCTGGCGAACATAGTACGCGATGATGGGGCCAATGGCACCGCCAAAGTTTACGAGTGTGTAGTAAATAGAAAAACCCAGTGCCTGCGCGCCCGGCTTAGATGTTTTTGCAACCGTACCAACAATGCAGGGCTTTATCAGCGAGCCGCCAATTGCGGTAAATAACAATACGGCAATCACATAGGGCTTCTTGCCAACGACCGCTACAATGGATTGACCATATTCCATTCCCGCGAGGCCAATCAGAAAATACCCGACACAAAAAATCGAGAAGCAAGCCATCAGGGTGCGCTTAAAACCATACTTGTCCACAAAAACGCCCGCCACAACTGGGAGCGCATACAACACTGCATTAAATAGCCCTGCTAGAAAGCCGGCTTCTTCGTGCAACCCAACTTTATTTGCTAGGTAAACGGTAAGCACAGCCTTGGCACCGTAGTACGCCAAGCGTTCAAAAAGTTCAAGTGTATTGGCGACCCAAAAAGTTGGAACAAAACCAGTGAAGAGTAAATTGACGCGATCGCGCAATGCCATAGCTAGGGTAAAAGGTTGTCCAAAGTAGCTGGATTAATTTAAATAATCAATTCGCAAACTTTTTAACAGCCTTAACTAGGCCCCACGCGGCCAACAAAAAAATAAACGGAAGTATCGGAATCAGAAAACGACCGTCCCAATTCTCGGTGGTAAGTGCGACCGCAAGAGCTTGCACAATCACGAAGCCTGCGATGAAATACTTTTCTTTTCGCGGTTTCGGAAAATGAATAAACCCCTTCATCGCGAACCAATAAAGTGGATACACAAATACCACAATCAACATGTTGTGGAGCCAAGAGAAGTAGGGCTTCACATTGCCAATGAATAACAAGAATTTTAATCCGACTAGCTTCATAAAATAAACTGGATTATAAAAAGCAAACTGTATAACCCTAACAAGCGTGGAATGATCTTGGGCGGGAATATAAAGATTTGTAGGGACCTCCAATCCCAATGAAATATTCGGATAAATTATCTCTGCTTTTGAATAGCTCTCGATCAGCGTGTAATCCTTGAGCATAAGACTTAAAACAACTGCTGATAGAAGTGTTAACACAATGAACACGGCCCTCTTGATTTTCGAGCTACGTGAACCAATAGAATATAAGAAATAACAAATCAGCCCAACGGCAAACGCAAAACCGGTAGGTCGCAAAAAGAAAGTGAATAAGATCAACCCAGTCGACAAAACATACTGCCAGGTATTCTTGCTTTTTGTTAGCGCAGCCAATGAGATGATACAGCAACTTGTAAAAAGCGATTCAGTATACACAAATGTATTCCATTCTTGCAGGGGAATCCACAATGAATAAAACAACACTACTAAAATAGCCGATGTTCTATCAAACCATTCAATTGCCAACGCGTACAAACAGCCTGCAGCTATGCCAGAAAACAACAATTGAATGACGACCACCGCTTTAGCATCTCCACCGAACCAGAAAACCCCGGCAATGAATGCAGAATAGGAAGAGTACCATATATTTCTTCCATTTGGCAAATTTCCGCCCATCCAATCCATTGCTCCTGAAATATATAGCGGACTATCAACGGAAATCTTTACACCCGACTTCAGAAAAAGTACCATCTGAACGAGTACCCAGAGACACATGCATCCAGCTGACAAAAAAGCATGATTGATCTTGGGCAACTTCATTTAAATTGGAAAAATAGATTTGGGTAAAGTTATATGATGTTAAGCAAAAAGGCAGGTCTTTGTCAGTTTGAGCCTGTCGAAAACTAACATACCCCAAATAGGCTTCGATAAACTCAGCCTGAAATGCAAATTATTGCTTTGTAAAACATCAGTAAAGTAAGTAAGAAGTAGGCTGCTTTATTCAACGGTAATTATTTAATTTGCGGCCTTAGAAAGCTACTCATGCAGGCAATCAAGGAAACCCACTTTAACTTTAAGGATCAAACCGGATTTTACAAAGGAAAGGTACGGGATGTCTACTATTTTGGAAGTAGAATGGCAATGGTGGCCACCGATCGTATTTCTGCTTTTGATGTGGTGTTGCCCAGGGGCATTCCCGACAAGGGAAGAATATTAAATCAAATTGCTGCTTACAATCTTTCGGTCACCAAAGACATTGTACCGAACTGGGTGATCAGCTCGCCCGATCCAAATGTAACGGTTGGTTTTAAGTGTGAACCTTTTGCAGTAGAGATGGTTGTGCGAGGATATTTGGCTGGCCATGCCGCGAGGGAGTACAAAGCAGGGAAAAGAAAAATTTGTGGCGTTGCATTGCCCGAGGGTCTGAAAGAAAATGACCCACTCCCCTATCCGATAATAACACCCACCACCAAAGCCATGGTGGGCCATGACGAAGATATTTCAAGAGAAGATATCTTGGCAAAAGGAATTGTTTCAGAAGCCGATTATAAAATTCTGGAGGATTATACCTTCAAGCTTTTTGCCCGCGGTACGGAACTCGCAGCCAAGCGCAGTTTAATTTTAGTGGACACAAAATACGAGTTCGGAAAACATGCGGGAAAAATTTACTTGATTGATGAGGTACATACGCCCGACTCATCTCGCTATTTTTATCTGGAAGGGTACGAAGAAAGGCAGAAAACGGGCGAAGCACAAAAGCAACTCTCCAAAGAATTTGTGCGCCAATGGCTGATCGAAAATGGCTTTCAAGGCAAGGAGGGACAACAAGTGCCGGAAATGACGGATGCGATTGTTAACTCAATTTCAGAGCGATACAAAGAATTGTATGCCCAAATGACAGGGGAAAAGCTATCCATCGTTGATTATTCGAAGATTGAAGAACGAATTCAACAAAGTATCGTTAAGTCGATAAATTGATTTATTTTTAGGCTCTTAAACCATTTTATGAAGTACACGATCGACAAGCAAGAAAAATACACGTTAGTCCGCCTTCACGAAGAAAAATTGGATTCCATCGCGGCTCCGCAGTTAAAAACCGAAATGGTTACGCTGCACGCAGAAGGCGTTCGCAACATCATCCTCGATTTAAGCGAAGTAAAGTATACGGATTCTTCGGGCTTGAGTGCCCTTTTGGTGGGCAATCGTATTTTGCAAGAAGACGCGGGGATTTTTGTGTTGACATGCCTTTCCGATCATACCACAAAACTCATTAAGATTTCACAATTGGACAGCGTATTGAACATTCTGCCCACCGTAGAAGAAGCCATCGATGCGGTGTTCATGCATGAGATTGAAAAGGATATGAAAGATGATGATTAGTTGATTGGGTGATGATCTAATTCGTTGCTCACCATCCTAATAAACGAATCAACAAATTAATCGATTGAACAATTTTTGCTTAACCATCCTCGGCTCTAGTGGAGCGGTTCCGGCCTACGGTCGTTTTCCTTCTTGCCAATACTTGACCATACAGAACAGGCATTTTTTGATCGACTGCGGTGAAGGCGCACAAATGCAACTGGGTCGTTTTGAAATACCAATCCATAAGATCACTCATATTTTCATTAGCCATTTGCATGGCGATCATTACCTAGGCCTTACGGGATTGCTGTTTTCTATGCACCTGCAAAAACGCCAAGCCGATCTTCATTTGTACAGTCCCCGCGGGTTAAATGAAATTATTCTTTTGCATCTCAAGTATTCTAAATCTGTATTGAGTTACAAAATTGTTTTTCATGTGTATAATCCCGAAGAAAGACAGGCTTTGATGGAAGATGATGCACTTACAGTAGAAACTATTCCACTCACTCATAAACTAGCTTGCGCGGGATTTTTATTTAAAGAAAAAACAAAACCGAGACGAATTGACAAAACGAAGCTCGGCCCTCACCTGCTTTTGCAACACCTGGTCATGCTGAAAAAAGGCGAGGACATTTTTAGAGAAGATGGTAGCATTTTGCATAGGAATGAAGACTTTACGCTCGACCCACAGCCCTCCTATTCGTATGCATATTGTTCAGATACTGCCTACAATGAAAAGATAATTGAACAAATTCGGGGCGTTGCCCTTTTATACCACGAAGCAACCTTTATGGAAGAAGAAATGGGTAAGGCAATAGAAACAAAACATAGTACGGCCAAGCAAGCTGCTGAGATTGCACGATTGAGTGGGGCAAAGAAATTATTACTCGGTCATTTTTCTGCGCGTTACCGCGATTTGGAACCGTTGTTAGCAGAAGCTGTGTCAATATTCCCTTCCACTTCTCTAGCTATCGAAGGACTAACCTTTATTCTCGACTGATGAGCCTACCTGTTGACGAAAAGAAGAATAGATTGTTCATTGTGCTGGCCGCCTTGTTTCTCACCAATGCTATCATTGCTGAGCTGATTGGTGTTAAGATATTTTCAGGGGAAGGCGCACTGGGAATGCAGCCTGCACACCTCGACATCATGGGCTTTAGCATGGATTTTAACCTTACTGCAGGAGCAGTGATATGGCCCGTTGTTTTCATTACCTCTGATTTAATCAATGAATATTTTGGCAAACCAGGTGTAAAAAGGATTAGCTACCTCGCTGCCTTTTTTATTGCCTATTCTTTTCTGGTAATTTTCTTAACCATGAAACTTCCCCCCGCTCAATGGTGGTTGGATGCAAATAACAGGGATGCAGCCGGGAATTATTTCAATATGGATTTTGCCTTTAATAAAATATTGGGACAAGGACAACGGATCATACTCGCTTCGTTGGTTGCCTTTCTTATTGGGCAGTTGGTGGATGTCTTTATCTTTCAAAAGCTGCGGAAGATGACTGGGGCTAAAATGCTTTGGCTTCGGGCTACAGGCTCAACGTTGGTATCACAGTTTGTAGATAGCTTTGTAGTGCTTTACCTAGCTTTTGTAGGCATCTTTTCCAATCAGCAGATCTTGGCCATTGGCTTTACAAACTACATCTACAAGTTCTCTGTCGCCATTTTACTTACCCCCCTTATCTACCTTGGCCACTACATTATTGATCGTTACTTGGGTAAAGAGAATGCTCAAAAACTATCAGAAGAGTCTTCGCGACAGAGTGGATCATTTCTTTGATCGGAACACGTTGTCCAATATGATAGCGGTGGCAATAGAAGCATTGAGGGATTCTGCCTGCCCGATCCGAGGTATAGTAACGTGTTGTGTTATTAGGCTGTGAATGGCAGGTGAAATGCCTAGCGACTCATTGCCAATCACAATAAAGCCTTCCTTTTCAAAGTTAGTTTCGTATAAAGACTTACCTGTGAGCGATGCTCCATACAATGGCCAATTGGTACCAAACAAATAATCTGTTAACGAAACATAATAAACATGCACCCGGCAAAAAGAACCCATCGTAGCGGTTATGACTTTGGGGTTGTAGAAGTCTGCTGTTTCTACAGAGGCTATTATATTCTTGATTCCGTACCAATCGGCTGTGCGAATAATGGTGCCTAAGTTGCCGGGGTCGCGGATATCATCCAGCACCAACACAAACTCATTCGTCAAATGGGGCGGAAGGTTTGGCCGCAGGCGCGCAATGGCCAAGGCAGCGTTATTGGTGCTAAATGTGCCCAATGGAGAAAGCTCCCTCTCGGTGGTCTCCACCCAATCGACCTTTCTAAGGGATAAGGTATTTCTATTCTCATCCAAAAAATCAGAAGTGCCCGCCAGCCAAGTAATCTCAAAATCAGACCGTAAAAGTTCTTTTACACCTTTTGCACCTTCCACAATAAAAGATTGCGCCTCTTTTCGGTATTTCTTTACTTGCAGGGATTTGATGAACTTAACTTTTGCTTTGGAGATCATTTTCTCATTTTTAGTAAGGAGGGCTAGCCTGTTTTACTTTATTGGACTGGTGTTAGCGCTTAGTAGCTGCCTATCTACCAGTTATCTACAAGAAAATCAAAAGTTACTATATCGCCAAACAATTGAATCTCCAAAAGGATTTAACAAAAGTGGCTTACAAGGACTTTACGCACAAAAGTCCGCAAAAAAAATACTCGGTGTCACGACCAGTTTTTCCGGTTGGATGTATCACAAAGGCCAAAAGAACTTTGACAAGCAAAAGTTTCTCGATCGGAAAACTAAAGTGGAGAAAAAATTCAACCGAAAAATAGCCCAAGCCAACAGTCCGCGCAAAAAAGATAATCTAGAATTCAGGAAAAAGAAGAACCTGAACGGGTTGGATAACAAAATCGAAAATGGAAATCTATTTATGCAATGGGGCGAACCCGCTGCTGTTTATGATTCGTCCAAGGTTCCCATTACGCTTGAGAAAATGAATAATTATCTATTCATCAAAGGGTATTTTAAAGGAAAAGCAACCGCAGCGGTTTTAGAAAAAGGTAGACTAGTAAGTGTTGTATACACAGTAGCACCCGGAAGCCCTTACCTGATTGACACCATCTTGTACAAAATACCTGATAAAAAAGTATTGGAGTTGGTAACCAAAAATACAGAGAAGAGCAACGTGAAAGAAGGCGATCAATACGATCAGGATAAATTGACCAAAGAGCGCGAGCGGATTGACTTGTATTTAAAAGATATTGGTTATTATGATTTTACCAGACAGTATATCGACTTTCAATTGGATACCTTGTCCCGAAAAAATCATCAAGTTATTTTACAAATGGAAATCCAAAACCCTAATCGGCAAGATCATCACAGGCAATTCAGGATTGACTCTATCAAATTTACAACAGACGTTGGCTTTAAAGGAGCTTCACCTGGACTAAAGCGAATTTCAGTTCCCTACGAAAAAATTACGTTCAACTATTACAAAGATGAGTATAGTAAGAAAATTTTGGCTCCTCGTGTTTTTATCAAAAAAGACAGTTTGTACAGCAGAAGTGCAACATTCAACACCCAACGGCAGATGGCAAACTTAGATGTTTTCAAATTTGTTAACATCAACTACGATACTACAGATGGGCGGTTTGTTGCCAATATCTTTGCCAGCCCAACCGAACAATATTCTTGGTCCAATGAAGCAGGGGCTACGGTTACCCAGGGGTTTCCTGGACCCTATGTGAGTACCAGCTTAAAAAAAAGAAATTTATTCAACAGTCTGGCCATTTTAGAACTCAACGGGCGATTTGGATATGAGGGGGTAGCTTCGGTAACGGAAGGCAGAAATTTCTACCAAAGTACCGAGGCAACGGGCACAGTTGCTGTCACCTTCCCTCGATTTATATTTCCGCTTAGCAAAGCAGCTACCTATCGATATGCAAAATATAATCCGCGCACTCGATTATCAGGGAGCTATACGTATACCGATCGACCTGAGTATCAACGAAGCATCACCAATTTGTCGGCAGCGTTCTCATGGGATCTTAGTCAGAAGTTAAAGTTTTCATTTACTCCAACAAGTTTGGATATCATTAACTCAACATTATCAACAGAATTCCGAGAGCAGCTTGTCAATTTGCGGGATTCGCTTGGCAACAATCTGATTTTTGCATTCAATCCCTCCTTTGTAGGAAGTATGATTTTTTCATTGACGTGGAATAATAACTATGGTACGAGCTTGAAACGATCAAGCCTGATTCGGGCGACCGTAGAAAGTGGAGGAACATTGCTCAACTTATATACCCCCCAAATTATTATCAACCAAGGACTAGAACCTTTCAAGTTCATTCGCCTTAGTTTTGACTTCAGAAAAAACCGAATCGTTAATAAGACTACTTCCATTGCCTATCGAATAAACACGGGGGTAGGGTATGCTTACAGCGATAGTCGGGTAATGCCTTACGAAAAGAATTTTTTTGTGGGCGGGAGCAACAGCGTAAGAGCATGGAGACCCAGGCGATTGGGTGTGGGGACGGAAACTCCTACGCTCAGTGCTGACCCCACGCAAAATGGAATCTACGACTACCGGTTTGAAAAACCAGGCGATGTGCTAATTGAAGGAAGTGTTGAATGGAGGCAAAAAATTTTCGGATTCGTCAACTACGCGCTATTTATTGACGCTGGAAATGTTTGGACATTGGGCTCAAGTAAGGAAGCCACTCAATTTAAGTCAGATACATTCTACAAAGAGTTCGGAATTGGTACGGGCTTCGGCCTTCGCTTTGATTTCTCATTTCTAATTTTACGCCTTGATATAGGGGTGAAGGCGTGGGATCCGGGTAGGCCTGATGGAGAACGGTTTATCCTCGGCAATGCCCGTTTGTTCGGGCCATACGGCAAAGACCGAGAGCCAGTAATTTACAACATTGGTATCGGTTATCCATTTTAGCGATCAATATTTCAGCAATTTCAAAAGTTCAGTTTTAACCTTTTCAGAATTTGGCAACATCATCTTTTCTAATTCAACATGGAGTGGAATAGCTGGAAGATTTGCCGCACCGAGCGTCCAAATTGGTGCATCCAGGAATGAAAAGCATTCTTTCGAAATTCTTCCAGCCAAGGATTCGGCAAATGAATTCAATAGTGGTTCTTCCGTAAGAACAAATGCGCGACCGTGCCTTTTAACAGAAGAGACTATCATTTCCCAATCAATCGGATTGAGTGTACGCAAATCCATTATCTCAACTTGGCCCTCAACTGATTTTGCTGCTTCCTTTGCCCAATACACCCCCATTCCATACGTGATGATAACTGCACTTTCACCATTCGATATTTTTTCTTCTGCGGCTTGCTTAACAATGTTTGCCTTACCCAACGGAATTACATACTCCTCATCAGGCTCAATCATTTTTGCATCTTGTGTCCCCGGAACTTTGCTCCAATACAACCCTTTGTGCTCTAACATCACTACTGGATTTGGATCATAGAAGGAGGCTTTCATTAAGCCTTTCATGTCAGCAGCATTACTCGGATACACAACTTTTATTCCGCGGATAGTAAGAAGTGTTGATTCAATACTTCCCGAATGATAAGGACCACCACCACCATACGCTCCAATCGGCACGCGTATCAGAGATTGAATTGGAAATTTTCCATTTGACAAGTAACAACTCTTTGATAGTTCTTCTACCAATTGATTCATTGCCGGCCAGATATAATCGGCAAATTGAATCTCAACAATGGGCTTTACCCCGACTGCTGACATGCCTGCTGTAGAGCCAACGATATAAGCCTCTTGAATAGGCGTGTTGAATACACGATCCTCTCCATACTTTTGCGCCAGTGTTGCGGCCTCCCGGAAAACACCACCCAATCGAGCGCCCACATCCTGCCCGTAAAACATTGCCTCTGGGTGCTTCTTCAAAATTTCATCTACCGCGTGCAATGCAGCGTCTACCAGGGTAACTTTCTCGGCATTTTTTGGTGACCTGTTTCCCTTTTCACTAGTGATTTCGGTGGGTGCAAATTCATGCAAATCAAAATCCGCTGGCGCTGGATCTGGCATTGATAGTGCTTTCTTGAACTCTTCTTGCACCCGCAAGTAGGCTCGATCTGAAATTTTCTGTAACGAACTGGGAGTTTCACCCTGTTCCAGTAAATAGCTTTGGAGTTTTATGATCGGATCATCTTTTTCCTGCTCATCCAAATTCTCTCCCCGGTACCATTCCTTTCTCACCCCCGATGTGTGATGCCCCAACAACGGGCACGTGGCATGCACCAAGATCGGCATTCGCTCTTTTCGTACAAATGCTATCGCCTTTTCCAAAGCCTTGTAGCTTTCAATAAAATCAGATCCATCGACCCGCACACGCTCCAAACCTTTGAAGCCAGCAGCGTATTCATACGCATCCATGGTTCGCATTTCACTACCGGTAGCCGAGATGCCCCAGTCATTGTCTTGCACCAAATACACGATGGGAAGTTTTTTTAACACCGCCATCTGAAAGGCCTCGGCTACTTCTCCTTCCGTTACCGATCCATCGCCCAGCGAACAAAGCACGATCGACTCCTTGTTTTTCAATAGTCCCTGGGAATCCAGATAGGCGAGCCCGTGAGCCATACCTGTAGCCGGTATCGCCTGCATGCCTGTGGCGGAACTCTGGTGAGGCATAGTAGGGAATCCTTCCCTCCTCAATGACGGGTGTCCGTAATACGTTCGGCCTCCCGAAAATGGATCATCTCGCTTGGCTAATAACTGAAGCATCAGCTCAAAGGGAGTAATGCCCATTCCCAATAAAATCGATTCATCTCGGTAGTAAGGGGAGGCATAGTCATCAGCTTTCAACAAAAAACCCGCTGCCAATTGGATAGCCTCATGCCCGCGTGAAGTACTGTGAACATATTTACTGCAAATTTCCCTTTGGTCATCGTACAGATGAGCC
>JBBSCN010000084.1:0-12232 GCA_038250265.1 Cytophagales bacterium
CTTATAAAAGCCCCTTAAAATATGGCAGACAAACCGGCAACTGATGTTCGTAACTCGTTGATCAGCCCGAACGATACCCTTCATTTTCTGCAAGAAGTATTTTATGATACCATTTTACTGGATTCTCAGCTTACCATTCAATCTATTGGTAAATACATCATTTCAGATCTGGGTTATCCAAAAGAGGAACTAAAAAGCAAATCAATTGAGATAATTATACCCGACTTTGCGGAAAGAGCCTTTGCCCTGTTGCAAACAGGCTTTTTTTCGCAACAAAGATTTCACTTGGTTTCTAAAACAGGTGATTTAATTACAGTTAATCTTTCCGGGTTTTATTCGGGGTTACTTACCGATGTGAATGGCTTTGTTGTGCTACGGTATGATAATCTATCCGACACTCACGTTATTCAAGACCAACTCAATTTAAAGGCAGAAGAATTGGATCATTTTATTTATCAAGCATCTCACAGTTTGCGAGGCCCGCTCGCGACTATTAGAGGCCTGATTAATATTGCTAAAATAGAAAAAGATCCTACCCAGTTAATTTTTATACATAACCAACTAGAAGAATTTTCAAACAGACTAGATGCAAAACTTTATAAGCTCATGTGTTTTGCGGAGGCAGATAGAACACGTGGTATCCCCACGGGGCTCATGTGCCCTGCAGTGTTTACAAACAAGTTAAAACAAGTGGTGGAGCAGCATACCAATAATATGGAGTTCAAAGGGTGTTTCGTAGCGGGCATGGCTACAGATAAAGTAAATGAGCACTTGATTGAATCCATAATAACGAATCTGATAAATTTTTTATTTATTGACGATCATTCTGCTCATGGCACTATAGAGGTACATGTTATTGGCGGCACAGGGTTTGTTGAAATAATAGTAAAAATAATGGGGTTTTGTTTTGGTGAGAGTTTTCAAAAATCACTTACAGGCGATCATGGATATGGGCATTTATTGGAGCAGCCAAATTTAACAGGCGCCTATTCCGTACGAAAAGTGGTTCATAAGTTGCAAGGCAAAATCAGCTTTACTCAAACCGCTGCGGAGTCATCTATCCATGTTAAGTTACCCTATAGTTTTATCAGCCTAAAGTGATTCGTAGCAACAAGAGAATTGACTCAATGTAAGTATGGGGTACTATTTAAGTTTAGATAGGAAAGATTTAGAAAGATAAAATCCGCCTACTCATTCTATCCCACCGCTTACTCATTCTGATCACAGGTCAAAGAGAATAAAAATAGCTTTGATAGTTGCCTAGGGAAATATTTTAGAAGGTACTCAAATCTTACATGGTGAATTTTAGATCGGTTGTTGCAGTTGTTTTATTGTTTATGGTGGTTATCACTATTGGCTATATCTTTTGGCAACAGGAGTTGCGTTATGCGTTGCCCACACCCGTGCCATCAAGTTATGTAGCGGTTCAAATAAATCAGCAGGTTAATCTTCCTTCTACGATATCAAGTTTGAAAAAACCCGTCTATTTGCATTTTTATAATCCCGATTGCCCCTGTTCTCTCTTCAATGCCAAACATGTTCGCGAATTGATTTTTTCGCATGGCGATAGCATTGCGGCTTTCGTGGTAGTGCCATCATCCCTTGATGTAAAGGAAGCTAAAAAGGAGTTTGGTGACCACTTACAGATATTAGTGGATGCCGATCAACTTCTTGCCAAATCGTGTGGTGTGTACTCCACACCGCAGGCAGTCATACTTGATACCGAGGGCAAGCTTTACTACCGCGGAAATTATAACCGCGCGAGGTACTGCACAGCACAAGCTACCAACTATGCAGAGTTGGCATTATTGGCAATCATCAACGGAGCGGTTCCTCCCACATTCGATTTGCTGGCGTCTAAATCCTATGGATGCGAGCTGCCGACAGGAAAAGTAGAAAATAGTATGTCCATGTTTAAATTTTAATACTTATGAATCAACCACAAGTTTTACAAAGCAACAAAAAGGAAATCTTTAAGGAGATCACAGCAAACGCAGACCGCTTTATTACAAATTCGTTGTTGGCGTATTTTGTGTTGGGCATTGGCCTTTCCTTTTTCTATGGTACCTATTTGGTAGGAATTGCGGTTGGTGGCTTATGCTTGGTTGCTTTTTTCGGAACTAGAATGTTGCTGCCTAATAGCGATCTGTATCAGTATGTATTAGGTGGCGTACTGGCCATATTTACTGCGCAGTTTATTTACCAGATGCACGGGCTATTCGAAATGCACTTTTTTGTATTTGTCAGCTCCACCATTTTGATCGCCTACCAGAACTGGAAACTACAATTGCCTTTGATTTTGTTAGTGGTTGTTCACCACGCCCTCTTTGCCTTTTTGCAATACTCAGGCAACACGGGCATTTACTTCACGCAATTGGCCTACATGGATCTGTTGACGTTTATGATTCACGGGGGGCTTGCCGCGGTGATAGTGGGTGTGTGCGGATGGTGGTCGTTTCAATTTGAAAAACGAACTATTAATGAATACATGAATTCTAAAAAGTTGGAAGTACAGTTAAGTAGTGTATCAAAGAATATTGTTTTTGCAGAGGAAATCAGCAAAGGAAACCTTGACTATAAGAACGATAGCGTGGATCAGTCTGATGAACTTGGCAATGCCTTATTAAAGATGCAGCAGAGCATAGCCATTTCTACCAAGCGCGAACAAGAAGAGAAGTTTGTAACCATGGGTATAAACAAGATCAGCGAAATTTTGCGCGGAAATTCTTCCAATGTCAAGGTACTCTCGGAAGAACTAATCAAGGGACTTGTGAAGTACATGAAATTGAATCAAGGTGGAATTTTTCTGTTGGAAGGAGATAGCGCTGATCAACATTTGGAATTAACAGCTTGCTATGCGTTTGAGCGAAAGAAGTTCCTCGAGAAGCGGATTGAGCTGGGCGAGGGATTAATCGGTCAATGCTTTTTGGAACGTGATATTATTTACTTAAAAGATGTTCCCAAACACTATGTTCGTATCACTTCTGGTTTGGGCGATGCTCCTCCCAGTTGTGTGCTGATCGCTCCGATTCAAACGCAAGACGAGATTGTTGGAGTGTTGGAACTGGCTTCGCTGTATGAGATCAATGAGAATACCATTGAATTTGTAAAAAAGATTTGCCAAAGCATTGCATCATCTATCGTTTCTACCAAGATTACAGAAAGAGTGCAAAAACTCTTGAGCGAATCGCAGCAGCAAGGCGAGGAGTTGAGAGCGCAAGAGGAAGAAGTAAGGCAGAACATGGAAGAGCTTTCTGCCACACAGGAAGTGATGGTGAGAAAGGAAAATGAATTGCAAGAAAGGATGGTAGAAATGAAAGTAAATGAAGAAGACATGCAGAAGGTTGAGAAAAAATACAGACAACTAACCATAGACCATCAAAACCTTTTAAAAACGTTGGCAGACAATAAAGAAAACCCCGTTGAAAAATTAACTGAACTATATACATAATATTTTTTTCCACTTAACCAAAACAAACAATGATTAATCTACTTGAAACTGAAAGAATTAAAAAAGAAATAGAAGCGGATCCTTCTAAAGTAATGCAGAGCATTGAAAGTACCTCGTCTATAGGTATTTGTATTACCAACTCGCTTGGTTTGTTTGCAGAAGTGAACACCGCCTACACCAAAATTTACGGCTATGACAAAAGCCAGTTGTTAGGTAAAAGTTTTTTGATGGTGGTGCCTGAAGAAAATAAAGCTAAAATGGAAAGTTTACACAAAAAATTTCTCAGAGATAAATTAGAAATTGCGCGTGAGTGGGAAGTAGTTGGGGAGGATGGCAAACGAATATCCATTTCAGTAGATACGGCATATTCTGAAACTATTTTCGATAAGACACCTCACAAAATAACTTTCGTCCATCAAGAAATAATGTAAAATAGTAGATTACTGCTATCAAATAAAGTGGCAGGTGTCGGCACCTGCCACTACATTTTACGGGTCAAAAGTAAATAGCAGCGCCTTTTTTGAAGGCGAAATAGTGGTTGATAAAAAATTTAAATGATTATAAAAATGGATCTATTTTCTGTTGAGTTCAATCAAAACCCCTATCTGTTTTATCGCGAAATGAGGGATCAACAACCTCTTTTTTTTTCCGAGCAAGCAGATGCTTATGTGTTAAGTAGGTATGAAGATATATCAGCAGCATTAAAAGATCCTGCGTTCACCGCAAAAAATTACGAATTCCAGTCGGAGCCTCTGCACGGCAAAACGTTCATTCAAATGGACGGCCACGAGCATGCCCAATACCGAAATGTTGTCTCTCCCTCCTTGCGTGGGCGTGAGTTGTTTGAGAAGTTTTTACCCGTTATTGAAAGAACCGCGGAGGAACTTTTGGCTCCTATGAAGCATAACAATAAGGCGGATTTTGCCAGCGAATTTTCAGCCCGGTTTCCTGTCATGGTAGTCATGGGTATTCTTGGGCTCGGCAGTGAAAACGAAAAGGATTTTCTGGGCTGGTATCGGTCTTTTGTTGACTTCATTGCAGATTTAGGACGAAGGCCAGCAATCACCGAAAAAGCGTTTCAAACCAAGGATGAAATTACATCGAGGCTTCTGCCCATCATTGCCAAAAAGAGAGATAACCTTTCTGATGATCTTCTTTCCATCATGTGTACCACTGAAATTGATGGTGTAAAAATGACGGATCATGAAATCAAAGCCTTTATCAGTTTACTTATTACTGCGGGTGGCGAGAGCACCGATAAAATGTTGAACCTCATGCTTCGCAATTTACTGAGCCACCCACAACAATGGGAAGCTGTTCAGGCCGACCGCTCATTGATCGCGCGCGCTTTTGCAGAGTCGCTCCGGTTTTCCCCAGTAACCCACCGGCTGATGAGAATCACTAATGCTGACGTAGAGCTGAAGGCGGGGAAAATACCAGCCGGTTCTAAGGTGTTAATGATGTTGGGAGCCGCGCAGCATGACGAGCGTCAATTTAAAAATCCAGAACAATTCAATATTTTCAGAGAAGATCTAGATGCCGGTCGTGCCTTTAGTGGAGCCGCCAATCACTTGGCATTTGGCGCAGGCCGACATTTTTGTGTAGGGGCAATATTAGCCAAAACAGAAATTGAAATTGCATTCAATAATTTATTGGACAAGTTTAGCAACATACAATTAGATGCAACTGAGTGGCCCACTGAAACAGGCCTTTTTACAAGAGGTATTCTAACGTTACCTATCAAGTACAATGTTAACTGAAGGTAGCTAATAAAAATCAGTGAATTATGGAAGGTAGTTATAACTATTTTCAAATTTCCATGTTGCTGCTAGTATGCTGTTAGCAGAAAGAATTAGAAAAGTAAGAATCGCATATAATTTAACTCAAGCGGATGTGGCTGAAAAATCAAAAATCACACCATCAGCTTATGGACAAATTGAGCGTAACGCAGGAAACAGCACATTCTACACTTTAGAAAAAATTGCCAAAGCCATCGGTGTGTCCACTTCTTTTTTAGTAGATATTCGCAGTCAAAATCACTTAGAAGAAAAAAACAAGTTTTAACTTGTTTGAAGAAATAAGTTCTGGTTTTACTTTTAACAATATAGATCAGCAGTTGTCCAACCCTGCCTGAAATATATTCTAACCCAACTAAACCTTTGCTTATGAATTTCAACCAACTAACAATCGCAAAAAAATTAAGATTACTGGTAGGATCGGCCCTTGCTTTTTTATTGGTGATCGGTTTTTTCGGACTTTATCAACTCTATTCGGTTGACCAGGCCTCCCAAGAAATTCGGTCAAACTGGATGCCAAGTATTCAATATTTGTCAGAGGCAAATGCTGCATTGGCCAACCATCGGATGAAAACGTATAAGCACATTACACTTCAAAAAACTTCAGATATGAGTATTGAAGAAGAGGCGCTGCAGAAGTTGTTTGACGAGGCGAATGTGAATGTAAAATCGTATAGCGCTCTTGCCTACACTCCGATAGAAAAAGAACAGTTGGCTACTATTACAGAGCATATTGACGTATACATCAAAATAAATCAAAGTATCATTGCCTTATCGCGCCAAAATCTATACGACAGCGCGCGGGCTATCATTTATACCACCTCTTTTAAGGAGTATACGGTAGTCAATTCCACTTTAAAGAGCCTTCTGAAATTTAATATAGAGCAAAGCCAGATAGTATCTTCCAGAAGTGAAACTATTTTTGGCAGGGCGATAGTGGTCATTGGTTTGCTGATTATTGTGTGTGGAGTTGCCATCATATTTTTTGGGCGCACCATTATCTCTGGCATTAAGAGTCAGCTTTCTTATTTGCAAGCGGTGTTCACCAAACTGGCGAAAGGCGATGTAAATGTTTCCCTCAATACTGCCAGCAAGGATGAGATTGGGATACTTTCTAGCGATATTGGTAAAGTGATTCGCAATTTGCAAGACGCGGCTGGCTTCTCGCGAAAAATTGGTGAAGGCAATTTAGACACTTCGTTCCAAATCTTGAGTGAACAAGATGTGTTGGGGCTTTCATTGACCAACATGCAGACTAAACTGAAGGCGGTTTCTGAAGAAGATAAGAGCAGGAACTGGGCCACGCAGGGCTTGGCACAAGTGGGTGATATTTTGCGCGTGCAATACAGCGATCAGCAATCTTTGTATGATGAATTAATACGATTTGTGGTAAATTATTCCAAGGCAATTCAGGGAGGTTTGTTTTTAATTTCGGATGGAAAAGATAAAGCGTTGGAGTTAATTGCTTGCTATGCGTACGATCGTAAGAAATTTCAGGAGAAAAAGATTTTGCCTGGAGAGGGTTTGGTAGGCCAAGTTTATTTAGAGCAACAGACGCGATATTTAATAGACGTGCCCAATCAATATGTTTCCATTACTTCTGGTTTGGGGGGAGCCAACCCAACGTCAATCTTAATTACACCCCTGAAGGTAAACGAAGAGGTGATCGGTGTGTTAGAGCTTGCATCTTTCAATAGGTTTGAAAAATATGAAATTCAGTTTGTAGAAAAATTGGCAGAGTCGATTGCAGCGGCCATCGTGTCGGTGCGCACCAATGAACGTACCAAACAACTTCTGGAGACCACCCTCCAACAAACCGAGGAAATGAGAGCGCAGGAGGAGGAAGTTCGTCAGAACTTGGAAGAACTTACTGCTACGCAAGAAGAGATGAACCGAAAAAGTATGGAGTTTGAAACCCGTTTCGAGGTGATAAGCCGCAGTAATATTGCAATCATTGAGTTTGACCTTAGTGGAGTAGTGATAGATGCCAATCGCGGCTTTTTAGATACGATGGGCTATTCTTCGGTGGAGGAAATTGTAGGGAGGCATCACCGGATTTTTGTGGATAAAGCCTATGCAAACACAAAAGAGTATACCGACTTTTGGTATGACCTAGCGCACGGGAATACACTCTATGGCGAATTTGACCGTGTTAAAAAAGATGGAAGTAAAGTGAAGCTGTATAGCAACTATGATGTGATCAAGGATGCAAACGGATCGCCTGTTAAAGTGATGAAAGTGGCAATTGAATTGGCGAAGTTTAAAGTTCATTCAAATGGGATATCGGCACATTCGCTGCATGCGTAAATTGGAGGGGTTTACATGTTTAATTCCTGGGATCTTTTAAAATTTCTTGTTCTCAGTAGAGATTTTTAGAGAGGCGCTTTCGCTGGAACGGGCTATCAAATAATTTGAATGAAATAAATTTCGATGAAATTCAATCATCTGGTAATTGCAAAAAAATTAAGATTATCAACAGCAATTTCGTTGATCGTTTTATTTGCGATTGCTTTTTTTGGATTATATCAACTGAATCTACTGAATAGAGCCTCCAAAGAAATTCGTTCTAACCGGATGCCCAGCAATCAATATTTGGCAGAGGTAAAAGCCGCGCTGGCTAACCATCGGATGAAGACGTATAAGCATATTTCTCTTGATGGAATTCAGCAATACAGTATTGAAGAAGGAAAGATGCGGAAGTACCTTGAAATAGTCGATACAAATTTAAAACTGTTTGGCACGCTGGCATCTACCGAATTGGAAAGGGTAGACTTGGCTATATTGCAAGAACAGATTAGCCAATACAAAAAAACCAATCAAGACATCCTTGCGTTTTCGCGGCAAAATCTGGATGTCGAGGCTTGTGCTATCATTTATACAGCTTCTTTTGAAGAATTCGAAAATCTCAATTCAACGCTGAGTAAATTGACAAATTTCAATCTCGAACAGAGCCAACTAGTATCTTCAGAAAGCGAAGGTATTTTTAAACGGGGCATGCTGTTCATCTGTTTTGTAACAATTGGGTTTTGTATTTTGGTGTTTTTACTTGGCCGGGTGATCATTTCCGGCATTACAAGTCATTTTAAGCTACTCGCATTATCGGAGGCAAAATTTCGCGCTATTTTGGAGAGTTCTTCCGATGCCAATTTTTTTCTTGATAAAGATTATCGTGTCTTGTCTCTTAATCGGGCCGCTGTACATAAAATAAAGTCCATCTTTAAAAGAGAAATTAAAGTTGGCGATCATTTTTTGGAATTTGTGATTTTTGAGAGAAGACAAGACTTTATTTCAAATTTTAAACAAGCTTTTGCTGGCGGAGAAGTCACGGAAGAGCATAATTTTGCTATTGAAGGTGATACCGTTTGGTTTAGGAGATATTATTATCCAGTAAAAGATCGTGAGTCAAACATACTGGGCGTGGCTATAAACTCGGAAAACATTACAGAGCAAAAGCATGCCGAACAACAAATAAAAAACCAACTCGAAAAATTAACTGAAATCTCATTTATCCAATCGCACAAAGTAAGAGGCCCCGTTGCAACTTTATTGGGTCTTAGCACCCTATTCAATCATAAAAATCCACAGGATGAAATCAACGCGGCTGTGGTAGAAAAAATGGATATTACGGTCAAGGATTTGGATCGTGTGGTGCGTGAAATTGTTTTGAAAACTTATTAAACTCCTAATATGATTCGATTTTTTCTTTTGGCAATCGTTTGGTTCTCTTTGGTAAAAGAGGCGCAGGGTCAATCGCGCCAAGTGATTACACAACCAACAGAATGGTTTATGCTTACCTCGAATATTAAACTAACGCAGCGGATTGGTTTTACATTCGATGCCCAGTTTCGGTTTTCTCAAAACTTTGTGGGGATGCAGCATTTTGTTCGGAATGGATTGGATGTGTATGTAAATAAGAAATTTTCATTTGTGCCGGTTGGCTACATGTACGTTTGGAATTACCGTTATGGAGAATTGCCTTCAAGGTTTGTAGATAATGAACACCGGATATGGCAGCATGCTTTTTATAAACATCCGATTGGGAAATGGAGGCTAAACCATAGGCTTCGTTTGGAACAACGTTTTTTACAGTCTCATTCGCTGTCGACAACGGGCGAGGAAATTGACAACGGTTTCAATATTTTTAGAAACCGTCTTCGCTATAGGGTTGTTGCCCAACGTCCGTTAAAAGGGGAGACCATTCAGCCAAAATCTTTTTTTGTGGGAGGCATGAACGAGTTTTTTTATAGCTGGGGCAAAGATGTTTCCACGTATGAATTAGACCAGAACCGATTTTTCACCGGTGTAGGCTATCAAATCAGTAAAGACTTTTACGTATGGCCAGGATTTTTCTACCAATACTTATTGCGGGGCAATGGCGCAATTCAAGAGAACAATGTGGGCTTCTTAGTTTGGGTGGCCTACAATTTTGATTTCAGTAAAAAATCTGAATAACCAGATTGCACTTTTCAATCTGGAAATTCAGGGATTTAAATCGCTCACTTGCAAACGGTGAAAAAATTTTAAACTGATATTAGTTTTCAGCGTTCCCCACTATCAATAACTCCATCCCTTTCTATACTCTCTTTTTACAAAAGCATTTGCCTCATCAAAGTTAGTGACCTTCATTGCGGTGCCATCCCAGAGCAACTTGATGCCTCTGCCAGGGTAGTCGAATTGATCCGGTTTTTCCGCCCTGGCTTTTTGCACGTCATAGCTGCGAATGGCCAAGTTGCCCATCAATACCGTTTCGGTCAGTGGCCCGGCAATATCAAAGGGGGCACTCAATTCTATTTTTCCGTACCCCGCTATGCAGGCTTCTACCCATTGCACATAGTGGCCGGGGTCAGGGCCACCCGGAACGCGTTGAATTGTTTGGGGCACCACAACTTCTTGGTTTCGGGTGCGCGGCAGCAGCGTAGGGTTAGCACCGTATGTGCCGCACATCATTTTTCCTTTTGTCCCAATAAAAATGCACCCGTTTCCACCATCACCCATTTGTTCATTCGGCCCAAGTTCTTCCGGCCGCTCAGGTTTAATTCCGCCATCCATCCAATGAAGTTTTACCGCTGCTTTGCCATTTCTTTCCGCGAAGTTCATTGTGACAAACGATGAAGGCGGTCCGCTTTCGGGAAAGTAACCACGCTTAAATTCGCCTACATACACACTTCCCACACTGGCTGTCACATCCGTAGGATAGAGCAACTCCAACACTCTGAAAGGTGGCTCAATCAAATGGCATCCCATATCACCCAAGGCGCCAGTGCCATAGTCCCACCACCCTCGCCAATTAAAAGGAACCAGTTTTTCGATGTAGTCTTTTTTGGGTGCGGTACCCAGCCAAAGATCCCAATCCAATTCTTTTGGTACTTTTGCCTTTTGTAAAGGCCATGCAATTCCTTGTGGCCACACTGGTCGATCTGTCCAACAGTAAACGGTATGTACCTCTCCAATAATACCTGCTTTATACCAGTCAATCAATTGCCGCACGCCATCGCCACTGGCACCTTGGTTTCCCATCTGTGTTACTACCTTATATTTCCTGGCGGCTTCGGTTAATAGCCTGGCTTCAAAGATGTCGTGGGTCAACGGCTTTTGAACATAGACGTGTTTACCCAATTGCATGGCTGCCATTGTTTGAATGGCATGATTATGATCAGGTGTTGAAACCGACACCGCATCGATGTGTTTATGCTCTTTGTCGAGCATCACACGGTAGTCTTTGTAATAGGTTGCTTTCGGAAAATTCTTTTTTGAGCCTACCGCTCGCCTGTCGTCTACATCGCAGAGGAATGAAATTTCTGCTTTGTTGCTTTTTGCAAAATTAAACAAGTCACTTTCCCCCTTTCCACCTGCACCGATGCCCGCGATGTAGAGTTTATCGCTTGGCGCTACATAGCCTTTGCCGAGAACAAATCGGGGAAGAATCGTAAATGCCGCAGCAGCGACTCCCGCTGTTTTAAGAAAATCTCTGCGGGTAGTGATGTTGTTTTTTTTTAACGGCATATCTGTATTTTTATTTTTTTTGAGTTATAATATTTCTTCTTTGTACAATAAACTATTTAGTTCCATTTACAGCTAGCTGTCGGAGCTCCACCTAATAACCAATAACTATTAACGAACAACTACGCTTCAAACTTCACACTTTCATCCAATGTACGCTGGTCATACTTCAATCCAAACTGGTCAAGTACATCTTGCGGCACGCCATCCCATTGATTTGGTTTATTACCTTTATAGCCAATATCGGCAATACCAATTTTGCTTGTGTAAAATCCAGTGGCAGTAAGGTCTCGTAGCAAATTAAAAAATGCAACGCCTTGCGTCATTTCTGGTTTTGCCTTATCGGGAAAGGCAATCTCATCCACCATTTCAATTTGCTGTGCTGAGGTACATTCGGTAAATGCTTTATTAAAATGTTTCAGGCACTGAAGATCCAGCCATTTGAGTCCACCGCGTAAAGGTGTTTGATGGCGAGGCATGTCTTTTACAATAAACTCGATAAATTCAGGCACACCGGCTTCGGTGGCACTACCTGATACATCATCTTTTGGAATAATGATGTCTACTAAAATAGTGATTGTTGCCATTTCATGGGCGTCAAAGAATTTTTCCGCAGACACTTTTTTAAAATGCTCGATCTCGTTAGGCTGGCGGTCAGGCCCTCCGTTGATCTTTGAAAGGTCCGGTGTTTCTTCCTTTTTCTCGGGTGCACATGATTGTAGCAATACGCCAGTAGCTACGGTGCCGATGGCAAGGGTTTTTAAGTATCTTCTTCTATCCATGATAGTTGATAGTTTTTAGTTGTTAGTTGTTAGTTTTTAGTTTTTTGTTGCTGGTCAATCGGTTACTAAGAACTAGCAACGATCAACTAACAACTATATGTTCTGCTTTTTCATCTCATCAATAATATACTCACTGGCCCGCATTGAAAGTGCCAAGATCGTCCATGTTGGATTTTTATCTGCTTGTGACACGAATGATCCGC
>JBBSCN010000085.1:0-12142 GCA_038250265.1 Cytophagales bacterium
CTCCGCCTTACCTGCCGGAATCTATTACATTCGCTATCGCGACAGTAAATTATCCAAGACATTTAGCTTTGTGGTATCGGGCAATTGATTTTTTAATTGCTGCCCGTATTCTTACTTTTCTTATTAACTTTAATCTTTGTACCACGAAATTTAATTTTTACGAACAGATTTTTAAACAACCTTACAGGAAATGAAAGTCAAGTTAGACGCAACAGATCGGAAGATTGTCGAAATTCTTCAGGCCAACTCAAACATTACCAACGCACAATTGGCTATCGAAATAGGCCTGTCACCAGCGCCTACGTTGGAGCGGGTAAAGAAATTAGAAAACTTTGGGGTGATCAAAAGCTATCACGCGTTGGTCGATATGGCCAGCGTGGGGCTAGGGGTGGCGACATTTGTTACCGTTTCATTGAAGGGACACAACAAGGAAAATATCAATAAATTTATTAAAGAAATAAACCACATCCCAGATGTCATCGAGTGCCACCATGTCACGGGGCAATCTGACTTTATATTGAAGATAGTGGCGTCTGACATACCATCTTATCAAAATCTAATGTTGGAAAAACTTTCTAATATCGAAGTGGTCGATAATATGCAGTCAACGGTGATCTTATCTACTTTTAAAGACAGTAAATCAGTGCCTTTGCCATGAATGTGGAATCTGCCGAAAAAACGTTGATATTGGACGATCAGCAGATCGCTCAAAAAATCAAGCGCATGGCGTTCGAGATTTACGAAAATAATTTCAGCGAGAAGGCAATCGTATTTGCAGGAATTGACGGGCAGGGGTATTCATTCGCAAAAATTTTAGGTAGAGAGTTGTCGAAGATATCGTCCATAGAGGTAGTGATTGCAAAAGTCGCTTTGGATAAAGCAGCTCAACAACAGGGCGAAATTAAGGTGGATGCCGACTTGAAGAACTTGAAAAAGAAATGCATTTTGATGGTAGATGATGTGCTCAACACCGGGCGTACATTAGCGTTTGGGATGAAACCCTTTTTTGAGATCGGAGTAAAAAAAATTGAAGTGGCCGTGTTGGTCAATCGAAGCCATACGTTGTTCCCGATCACCCCAACTTATACCGGCTATGAATTATCAACTACCTTAAAAGACCATGTGGAAGTTATTCTCGGCAAGAAATCGTCCGTCTATCTCCACTAATTTGCAAAAATATTAATTCTAAAATCTATAATTTTCTTTCGGTGTCGATCCACAAAAAACAAGAGCTTAAAAGAGTTACTACCCATCGGCTTCAAGAAATGAAGAAGCGCGGGGAAAAGATTGCCATGTTGACGGCTTACGACTACAGTATGGCCAAGATCATTGATGCTGCGGGCGTTGATATTATTTTGGTGGGCGATTCTGCCTCGAATGTCATGGCCGGCAACGAAACCACGTTGCCAATTACATTGGATCAAATGATCTACCACGCCTCTTCGGTGGTGAAGGCGGTAAAGCGATCGCTGGTAGTAGTAGATATTCCTTTTGGGTACTATCAGGGAAGTTCGGGCGAGGCCTTGCGTTCGTCCATCCGCATCATGAAAGAATCAGGCGGGCATGCCGTAAAAATTGAGGGCGGCAGTGAAGTAAAAGATTCTGTGCTTAGAATCTTAAGTGCAGGCGTGCCGGTGATGGGGCATCTGGGTCTTACTCCCCAATCGATCTACAAGTTTGGAACTTACACCGTCCGCGCACGCGAAGAGGCAGAAGCAAATAAATTGGTGGAAGATGCTTTGCTGTTGCAGGAATGTGGATGTTTTGGAATTGTGTTGGAGAAAATTCCAGCAGAGTTGGCCAAGATAGTTTCTTCAAAGTTGGAGATTCCTGTGATAGGTATTGGCGCTGGCCCAGACGTGGATGGGCAAGTGCTGGTGATGCAGGACATGTTGGGCATCACCAATGAGTTTAAGCCACGCTTTTTACGCAGGTATGCCGATCTGCATGCAGTGATTACTGGAGCCGTGAATAAGTACGTGGAAGATGTGAAGTCGAGAGAATTTCCCAATCAGCAGGAGAAGTATTAGAAGTATTAATCGCAGACACTGGCCGTTTGATCGTCTGCTTCTTGGCCAAACCAGATTACGCCATATTCCCCATCCATTCCGATGCCAACGGCTTGCCATTTAACTTCTTTCCAAATCCCTGTGTTGATCATTACAGCATGATGTCCCGGGCTGGATTTCCACCCACCCAATGCCTCCGCAGCATTTGCGCCCGCAGAACTCCAATAGGCGATCTCATAGCCTTTGCCTTGATATCCAGCAATTTCTTTGGGCTTATTCCACATACAGGCCGCTTGCTTATGATCGCTGGTATAGCAGCAAGGCGACCAGTCCCCTTTTTTCGACCAGCTGTGAAAATTGCAACGGTCACTTTGCTTATAGTTAGTGGTTAAGTCTCGAGCGTGCGCTTGAGCCACTTTGGTCAACTTTGCCGAAATGGAAATTGCTGGAAGGTTTTTGCTTTTTCGGTAGTCAATCAGAAGCTTGTATAATTTATCTTCCTCCGCATTTAAACAAACTGGGATATCGGCCTTAGAGATTTCTTTTGGCGAGATAGCTAACAAACTCAGAAATGCGAAAACAAGTGCTTTCATAAATTGGAAGGTTTAACTTTTTGGCCATTAAACGACATAATGGTTAAAAATATCACTATTTGTGTCCATTATTTTCTAATTTTCGAGTCCAAAAACGGAAAATAGCGAGAAACCAGAACTCGTCAACTAAAAGCATAAAACAATAAAACACATGAGCGACCAAAAAATCACCATCAGCAACGGAAAATTAACAGTACCCGAAAACCCAACCATTCCTTTTATTGAAGGTGATGGAACAGGCGTAGATATTTGGCCTGCGGCTAAACACGTTTTTGATTCGGCAGTCGAAAAGGCCTATAGCGGCAAGCGCAAGATCAACTGGAAAGAAGTTTTGGCAGGCGAAAAGGCTTTCAATAAAACAGGCAGTTGGATGCCCGAAGAAACGTTGACAGCTTTCAAAGAATATTTGGTCGGCATCAAGGGACCACTTACCACACCTGTGGGTGGAGGTATTCGTTCACTCAATGTGGCACTTCGCCAAGATTTGGATTTGTATGCGTGCGTGCGCCCAGTACGTTGGTTCAAAGGCGTGCCTTCTCCCGTAAAAGAGCCACAGAAAACAGACATGACGCTCTTCCGCGAAAACACGGAAGACATCTATGCGGGTATTGAATTTCAGCAGGGCAGTGAAGACACTAAAAAGTTTATGAACTTTTTTAAGGAATCTTTTCCAAAACAGTATAAGAAGATTCGCTTTCCGGAAACTTCCGGCATTGGCATTAAGCCAGTATCCAAAGAAGGAACGGAACGGTTGGTTCGCGCAGCTATTAAGTTTGCCATCGATCAAAAAAAGCCCAACATTACGTTGGTGCACAAAGGCAATATCATGAAATTCACCGAAGGTGGCTTCCGCGATTGGGGATATGCCTTAGCAAAGAATGAATTTGGGGCGGTAGAAATTGATGGTGGCCCTTGGATGGAAATAAATAACAACGGTCATAAAATTGTCATCAAAGATTCGATCGCTGATGCTTTCCTTCAGCAGATACTGTTACGCCCCGATGAATACTCAGTAGTTGCCACATTAAATTTGAATGGCGATTACATTTCCGATGCACTGGCAGCGATCGTAGGTGGAATCGGTATTGCACCCGGAGGAAATGTAAACTACATCACTGGCTTTGCGATTTTCGAAGCTACCCATGGCACTGCACCAAAGTATGCGGGTCAAGACAAAGTAAACCCTGGCTCGGTCATCCTTTCGGGTGTAATGATGCTGGAGTACATGGGCTGGCAAGAGGCCGCTGACCTAATCATCAAAGGATTGGAGGGAGCCATTTCTTCTAAACGCGTTACCTATGATTTCCATCGCCAGATGGAAGGAGCAACTCTTCTAAAATGCTCAGAGTTTGGGCAGGAGGTAGTGAAGAATATGTGAGTTTAAATTGAAACTATTCGAAGGAGGCTGACCTATTTGGTTGGCCTCTTTTGTTAGCTCAACTTTATCAAGCAAAACACCGCATAATTTATCATATCCTGATAATTCGCTCGCACACCTTCGCTGGCCAATGTTTTTCCTTGATTATCCTCAATCTGCTTTACGCGAAGCAGTTTCATTAAAATAATGTCGGTGATGGAACTCACGCGCATCTCGCGCCAAGCCTCACCATAGTCGTGGTTTTTGTTTTGAAGCAAGTGAAACGTTTCTTCGGCAGCTTGGTCATAAAGTGGCTCTAGTTCTTTCCAACTAACATCCAATTTTTCTGATTCAGCCAACACCAATTGAGTCATGGCAATAATGCAATAGTTGATGATGCCGATAAATTCATCTTTGATAGGATCATCCACTTTCTGTACACCTTTTTCTTGGATGCTGCGGATGCGCTGCGCTTTAATATAAATCTGGTCGGTGATAGATGGTAATCTCAGAACACGCCAAGCAGTGCCATAGTCGTGTGTCTTCTTGGCAAACAGGGCTTTGCAGGTGGCGATTACCTCTTTATATTCGTGCAATGTTTTTTCGTTCATGGTAGGGCGAAGGTAAGAATTATACAGGAGAAGTCAGTCCCGATAGTACTCGGAATAGAAGTTAGCAGACAGTAGCAGACGCGATTCCTAATAGTAGGCTTCCCCCTCTCATACGAAGTACAGAGGGGGTGGCCTCGCGAAGCGAGGTCGGGGGTGAGTCGATACTAGCGAAGCAACTTGGATTGCATTTATTATTCGCGTTCGTTCGTGCATTCGTGGCTACCAAAAATTGTGAAAAGGCAAGAAAATATAATCGACAGGTCGTGCAAGCCAAATTTTTTCAAACCAATAAAACCCTCAACTGCGCTGGCAAGTTGATCAATCTTTGCACGCCTAAAGTAATGGGTATCTTAAACGTTACCCCCGATAGCTTTTACGATGGCGGACGATTAGCAAATTCAGATTCTGTTTTGAAGCAGGCAGAAAAGATGTTGACCGATGGCGCGACCTTTATTGATGTGGGCGGCTATTCCACGCGGCCGGGCGCAAGCGATGTTTCTGATGAAGAAGAATTAAGAAGAGTTTTGCCCGCCATTCAATCCATCGTCAAGCACTTTCCAGATGCAATAATTTCAATTGATACTTTTCGATCAAATGTTGCAAAGCAAGCCGTCAGCGTAGGGGCTTGCATGGTTAATGATATTTCAGGCGGCCAACTAGACCCGATAATGTTTGAAACCGTAGCCTCTTTAAATGTTCCGTACATTCTTATGCATTCTCGCGGCACACCACAAACTATGACACAGTTGAATGAATACGAAAATCTTATAAAAGACATAGTCGGTTATTTTCATCAAAAGATTTTTACCCTCTTGCAGTTAGGAGTTAAAGATATCATCATCGATCCCGGTTTTGGTTTTGCCAAAAACATTGAGCAAAATTTTCAACTGCTAAAAAACCTAGATCATTTTCAAATTCTTGGCAAACCTATTCTCGCGGGCCTTTCTAGAAAATCAATGATCTGGAAAACATTGAAGACCAATCCAGAAGATGCCCTGAACGGCACTACCTCACTGAACACCATTGCCTTATTAAAAGGTGCAAGTATTTTACGCGTTCATGATGTGAAAGAAGCGGTGGAGGTAGCCAAATTGATGGAACTGGTAAATGATAATTAATTGGTAGCAGTTCACCGAGTCGTATGTCCCCCCTCTCTTACGAAGTAAAGAGAGGGTGGGCAGGCGTCTCGCGTGGTCGGGGGTGAGTTTATGGGACGGCAAAAATTTGTTACTCACCGCTTACTGCTTACTGCTTACTGTTTACCACTTACTGCTTACTGTTTACTGTTTACCGCTTACCGTTTTACCACATACAGTTCACCGACCGCCTCTCACTAATTGCCCGCCTTTTGCTAACTTTACACCAATGATTCTCCTTTTCAAAATCGGCTTTCTAGAAATCAGTTGGGTTGACTTTATTGATGTCGCGCTCGTGGCAATTTTGTTGTATCAAGTTTACAAGCTGATTCGTGGCAGTATTGCCGTTAATATTTTCTTAGGCATTCTTTCTCTTTATTTGGTGTATCTCGTGGTGCGGGCTGCGGAAATGGAATTGCTGGCGACCATTCTAGGACAATTTATGGGCGTAGGTGTGCTGGCCATGATTATTTTGTTTCAGCCGGAGATCAGAAAATTTTTGTTGTTAATTGGCAGGAGTACAGAAATTAATCGCGGAAGTATATTGAAAACCATTGCCAATTGGCGAAGTGAATATCACGATGACTTTGATGTCCACCAACTAATCGAAGCAGTTAAAACATTAAAAGCAACTCGCACAGGCGCGCTGATCGTTTTTTCCCGTGATATGGAGTTAAAATTCTATGCAGAGACGGGCGACCCTGTGGATGCTGAAGTAAATAAACGGTTATTGCTCTCCATTTTTAATAAGCACAGCCCTTTGCACGATGGTGGACTAATCATTTACCAAGGGCGCATAAAAGCAGCTCGCTGTGTTTTGCCAGTAAGCGAAAATGATCACCTTCCAGCTCATTTTGGCTTACGCCATCGCTCGGCCATTGGTATGAGCGAGACAACCGACACGCTGGTGTTGGTGATCTCTGAAGAAACAGGTCGTTTGATTTTAGCCCGTAATGGAAAGTTTATTCGCGGCTTGAAACTTAAACAAGTCGAACAAAAAATTCTCGAATACTTGCATAACACCGAACCTAAAAATTGGGAAGAGGTAAGCGTAGAAACTGAGCCTGCAGAGTCGCAAAAAGTAAAAGCTTAATGAAATTTGATTTTACGGTTTATGAATTGTGAGTTACACAAAGTCCGAGCATTATCATTTAAAAATCGCCTATTTATTCTCCGTAGATTCGGCATGGCAGGATTTATCCTCTGTAGCCACAGATTTGGAGCGCTGCTTACTTTTCTATTAACAGCGTCTTTCACATTTTCCCAGTCCCTGGAAACCGTCATCCAAAAAGGGCATGAACTTGCTGTGCTTACGGTGATGGTTAGTCCTGATAGTAATTATGTTGCCACGGGTAGCCGCGATAAATCAGCTAAGCTTTGGGAGGTTAGTACTGGTCGGGAAGTCCGAAGTTTTTTAGGTCATTCTGCTTCGGTGATTTGTATGGACTTTAGTAAAGAAGGGAAATACTTACTTACAGGAAATGGGGATGCTACCGCAAAAATCTGGGAAGTTGCCACGGGTAAAGAGATATTTTCTGTTAAGCCCGATGACGAACGTGTGACGGATGTAGCGTTCGACCCCAAAGGGAAATTTTTTGTTACGGTCGGCTTTGGTCGCAAGGCACGCGTGTGGGATTTTTCCACAAAGAAAAAAATAGCTGAAATGGATGCTGATGGCTATGCGGGTTCTGGCGGACTCATCAACTTAGCCCTCAGCCCAAATGGCGAATGGATGGCAATTGGCGAAGATGGCTACACGGCCAAAGTCTATCGAACCAAAGACTGGAAAAAGGTACACACCTTCAATTTTTCATCGTTACATTCTTCTTGTGGCGGTTGTTTTACCGATGTTAGTTTCACTCCTGATAGTCGGTATTTGATTAAGGCTTCTAACAATGATGCAGTGGCCAAGTATGATCTATCTAACGGTAAATTGGTTACCACCTATTTAAAAAAATCAGATGGTTTTAAATCAATCGCGTTGAGCCGCGATGGAAAGCAGTTGGTACTGTGTGCGGAAAAATACTTTACCATTTACAATGCCGACAAAGGAGATTCTTTAAAAACGATTACACCCAACCTTGAAGCAGAACTAAATCACGCAGCGTTTACAGCTGATGGCAAGCGTGTCTTGATTGCCTGTGATAACAATGCCGTAGTGATTTATGATATTGCCAAAGGCAAAAAAGTAGGTGAGTTAACAGGGTTTTTGAATCAACGCGACAAAGGAGGAATTACGTACGACCCCAACTCCTATTGGGTCTCAAGCATTGCTAAATATTTGAGATTCAAAAATAACTTATTGCTCAGTCAAGATAACAAAACACTTCTCAAAGGCAAGTTCGGTACCAAACTAAAACGATGGGATATTGCCACGGGCAAAACTGAAATGGAATATGTAGGCCATGAAAAAGCCGCGCTATGTTATCAGTATAGTCGAGATGGAAAAACGTTGATCAGCGGGGGAGGAGATGGTGCCATAATCATTTGGAATGCATCGACCGGAGATACCATTCGTACCATCAAGGCATATCGTGAGCCTGTGTTTGATATGAGCTTCAGCAATGATGAAACCAAAATTGTAAGCACGAGTTGGGAAGGTGTCATGAAAATTCATGAGGTGGCAACGGGCAAGCGGTTGGAGTTGTTTAATCTGGAAAAAGGCGCTGCCTACTTATCAATTTTTAGTCGAAATGATTTGTACATCATCACCGCAAACTTACCTAAGGGGGGTTTACAGATGCGCGAAATTGACAGCAAAGAAGTTATTCGTGAATTTGTTGGCCACAGTGAAGTGGTGTCGGCTATTCAATTAACTAAAGATGGAAAAAAATTATTGAGCGCCAGTTGGGATGGCTCCATCCGGCTGTGGGATATTGCCACGGGATTGATGGACCGAAAACTCATCGGTCATCAAGGCGGTGTTTATGCTGCCATTTTTAACAACGCTGAAAAAAATATTTTTAGCGGAGGCGCAGATCGTGTGATTCGTATGTGGGATGTTTCTACAGGAAAAGTGGTTAAGACCTTTTCCGGCCATCAAGGTGAAGTGACCAGTCTACAACTCACGTCAGATGAAAAGATGCTCATCAGCCACAGTTTGGACGGCTCCACCAAATTTTGGGATTTGAATTCGGGCAAGGAATTTTTTGAACACATCCATTTCGGTGAGAAGGATTGGATGGTGAAAAGCCCTGAAGGTTACTTTAACGGAACACAAGACGCAAGAAAGTTCATTCATTTTGTAGACGGAGTCAAAACGTATTCGGTAGATCAGTTCTTCAACGAATTTAACCGACCTGATTTGTTGCCTAAGATTTTTCAGAATAGGGGAGGCGATGATGGCTATAAAGGCATTCAAGGCAAGTTGCAAAAATCACCACCACCCACCGTTAAACTGGCGGCCGTACTCTCTACTGAATCGGGGAAAGCAGATGTGTACGTCAAGATTCAAGATAACGGAGCAGGTGTTGATCAATTTAAGTTGTTCCATAACGGAAAATCCGTCTCAGTCGATCGTTCGTTGTTGAAGTTGCCCAACGGCAAAGACCAATCGACTACCTATCGGCAGACGATTCCGTTAGTCGGTGGCACAAACACGTTCTCGGCCGTTGCCACCAATAAAGATAAAATTGAATCGGACCCCAATCCTGTTGACTTGTTTTCAGAAACGACTGGGAAAACCAGTAAGTGCTTTTTGTTGGCGGTGGGTATTAATCAATATAAAAATCCGCGACTGACTTTAAACTATGCTAAGCCCGATGCCGAATCGTTCGAAAAGATGATTGGTGAAAAAGGTAATGCGCTATACAAAAATCTTGAAGTCCATACGCTATATGATGGCGAAGCCACGCGCAATGCTATTTTAAGTAAACTCGATGAGCTCGCGGCCAAGGTTAGCCAAGAAGATGTTTTTATTTTTTATTACGCGGGTCATGGTAGCATGGTAGACGACCGATTCTTTTTTATTCCATCTGAAAGTTTGCGTTTGTACGATTTAAGTTCGTTGCAACGCGAGGCTATTGAGGGAAGCGTCATCCAAGAAAAATTTAAAAATATTCATGCACTAAAACAATTGATTGTGATGGATGCCTGTCAATCGGGTGGTTCAGTAGAGCTATTAGCAACACGAGGAGCTGCGGAAGAAAAAGCCATCGCACAACTTTCGCGCAGTGCCGGCATTCACGTGATGGCCTCGGCTGGCAGTGACCAATTTGCTACCGAGTTTGCCGAGTTGGGCCATGGCCTTTTTACTTACTTACTGATCAAAGCACTAAAGGGCGATGCGGATGGTTCGCCCAAAGACGGCAAAGTTACCATCTATGAATTGAAATCCTACCTCGATGATCAAGTGCCCGAGATGACTAGAAAATTAAAAGGTAAACCGCAGTATCCGTAC
This sequence comes from Cytophagales bacterium, assembly GCA_038250265.1. Lineage (GTDB taxonomy): Bacteria > Bacteroidota > Bacteroidia > Cytophagales > Cyclobacteriaceae > ELB16-189. The sequence continues at coordinate 10,106 of JBBSCN010000085.1, forward strand.
ACTTTTTCACGCGGACAAGATTTTCCGTTGGTAATTGAACAGTAATATAGATGTTGTTTAGTCGACTGCCCCCTCTCATACGAAGTAGAGAGGGGGTGACCTCGCTGGCGAGGTCGGGGGTGAGTAAGAAGCCAAAAAATTAATTTTAGATTACTGACCTTTGATTTGTGATTGTAGATTTTACGGAGTCAACTGTTTCCATTAGTTTCAATAAATCTAAAATCGCTACTCACCAATCGAAAATCATTTAAGAACGCCTAACTCTTTTCCCACCTCCGTAAACGCCTCTATGACTTTATCCAAATGATGCTGTTCATGCGCGGCAGAAATTTGCACGCGAATCCTAGCTTTGCCTTTCGCCACCACGGGAAAGAAAAAGCCAATCACATAAATCCCTTTCTCTAAAAGTTTCTCGGCAAACTTTTGCGCCAGCGGTGCTTCGTACAACATAATTGGTACAATCGGGTGAACGCCCGGCTTAATGTCAAAGCCTGCCTTGGTCATCTCCTCGCGAAAATATTTTGTGTTCTGTTCTAACTTATCGCGCAGGTCAGTTGTTTCTGAAAGCATGTTGAATACTTCAATCGAAGCACCAACAATAGAAGGCGCGAGCGTGTTCGAAAACAAATACGGGCGAGATCGCTGACGCAGCATTTCAATAATCTCTTTTCTTCCCGAAGTAAATCCACCCGATGCACCACCCAGTGCTTTTCCTAATGTGCCAGTGATAATGTCCACACGATCCATCACCCCACAATACTCAGGCACACCGCGCCCGGTCTTGCCAATGAATCCGCTCGAGTGGCATTCATCCGTCATCACCAACGCTTCATATTGATCCGCGAGGTCGCAGATTTTATCCAACTGAGCAATCGTGCCATCCATCGAGAAGGCGCCATCCGTCACAACCATAATTTGTTTCGCGCCCGCTTTCTTCGCGTCTTCCAGTTGCGTTTTCAAGTCCGCCATGTCGTTGTGCTTGTAGCGATAGCGCATCGCCTTGCACAAACGCACGCCATCAATGATCGAAGCGTGGTTTAGCTCATCCGAAATGATCGCATCATTTTCTCCGAGCAGCGGCTCAAACACACCACCGTTAGCATCAAAGGCAGCCGCGTACAAAATCGTATCCTCCGTTCCCAAAAATTCCGAAATCTTTTTTTCCAATTCTTTGTGAATGTCCTGCGTGCCACAGATAAACCGCACAGACGACATGCCGAAGCCATGCGTATCAATCGCGTGCTTGGCCGCAGCAATCACCCGCGGGTGCGATGACAGTCCCAAATAATTGTTCGAGCAAAAGTTGATCACTTGCTTTCCATCACTCGTGGCAATGTCGGCCGCTTGCGGGGTAGTAATGATCCTTTCTTTTTTAAACAAGCCCGCCTCGCGGATGGCGTTCAACTCTTTTTCTAAAACTGGCTGCAGCGTTTTGTACATAGCAAAATATTTTCGTCAAAGTTACAAATCGAAATGCGAATTGGAATAGGATTTATTTAAAAGGAAGTACATTGTCCACCGCCTTATCCGCCCCAAGCGAAGTGAGGGTGGAAGTTTTAGCGAAGGAGGGGCGGCCTGGCCAAGCGAAACGCAAGGCCAACAGGCTATCCGCTATACTCCTCATGGCGCGAGGCGCGCCATTGCGGGGTGCCGCTCCTATCCTTGGCCGAAGCCTCTGCTTAGGCTCCCTACTGTTATCAGAGATTGATAAACAATTACAAGACTCTAGTAAAAACCAGTTTTGTATTTTTTAATAAAAAAATTCTCAATGACTAATATTGGAGTAGTTCTTCTTTTAGCGCGCGTTTGCAGCGCGTGCTTATCCTTGCTAGTTTTAAACAATACTTAACAGTCAAAATTCTAAAGGAACACGTTACAAACGCGCGCCAGCTTAGGGCCAGCCGGAGCGTTTCGTGTAGGCGGGCGATGGGGCACGCCCAAAGAATCTAACGAGCCAGATGATAATCGAACATAAAAAGGGCGTCAGCAATACTTCGCAAATCCCAAATCGTAATTTTCCCTAACTTCGCGCCCGCA
>JBBSCN010000086.1:0-12078 GCA_038250265.1 Cytophagales bacterium
ATCACGGTAATCAATGCCTGTAAAGAATTAAAAGCAGCTTATCCTGAATACAATTTTGTCCCGCTTTACTGGATGGCCTCCGAAGACCACGACTACGAAGAGATCAAATCGTTTCGGTTGTACGGAAAAAAATATCAATGGAACACAGAGCAGCAAGGTGCTGTCGGACGGTTTCATACAAAAGAGTTCAATGCGTTGTTGAGTGAGATCCCCGGTGAGATTGGATTGTTCCGGGAAGCCTATTCCAAAAGTAAAAATTTATCCGAGGCCGTATTGCGTTACGTAAATGTCTTATTTGGAGAGGAAGGTTTGGTGATCGTAGATGCCGACAATCGAGCTTTGAAAAATCTGTTGATTCCGGTGATTAAAGATGACTTATTCATTCACAGTGCTAAAAAAATAGTGGATAGCACCACCCAAGAATTGCAATCGTTAGGCTATCATACACAAGTCACCGCACGCGACATTAATTTCTTTTATTTAATTGACGGCCTTCGGGCACGATTAGAAAAAACAGCCGATGGTTTTCAAGTGGTCGATTCGGATTTGAAATTCACGGATGCGGAAATTGAAAGAATGATCTTAAACGAGCCCGAGAAGTTTAGCCCGAACGTGATCTTGCGCCCGCTCTATCAGGAAATGATTTTGCCAAACCTCGCCTACTGCGGTGGCCCCGCTGAATTGGTTTATTGGTTTCAGCTAAAAGGTGTTTTTGAAAAATTTGAAACTCCTTTCCCCGTTTTGTTGCCGCGATCTTTTGCGATGGTCATCGATCACCCCACACTAAAAAAGTTTGAAAAGACCGGATTAGAGATCAAAGATCTATTTGAGGAGAAAAATTATTTGTTCAATCATTGGATTGCAAATAATAGCAACCATGAACTTTCGCTGGGCAAAGAATTAGAGACTATTGCAGCAACTTTGAATCAAATTAAGGAAAGAGCTGAGAAAATCGATCGCTCGCTTCAAAAATTTGTAGCCGCTGAAACTCAGCGAACGATCAATGGAGTGGAAAAAATCGAAAAGAAGATGCTTCGTGCCGAAAAGCGTTTTCATTCGGATAAACTCCGGCAACTCGAGGCGGTAAAAGATACGTTGTTCCCGAATGGCGGCCTTCAAGAACGTACCGATAATTTTTTGAATTTTTATCAAAGCGATCCACTATTCATCCAAAAAGTATCAGCGCAACTGAATCCGTTTGATTTTAAGTTCAACGTGTTGAGCTATGACTAAAAAGGAAGCGCGAAAGACATTTCTTAAGAAGAGAAGGGATTTATCAGAGGCCGAGTACCAACAACTCAACTTTCAATTATACAATCAATTTTTTGCGCAGATTGATCTTTCTTTCTTAAAGTGCATACACATTTTTCTTCCGATCGAAGGTAAACGAGAGCCGGACACGTGGCAAATCATCGACCGCATCAAAAGAGAGTTCCCGCACATCCGAATTTCAATTCCTAAATTGGTTGATAACAAACTGGAGAACATTTATTTCGAAGGTCTCCATCAACTTAAAAAAAATAAATTGGGAATTTTAGAACCAGAACAAGGAGTCCCTACACCAATAGAAAACATAGATTTAGTAATTGTTCCGCTCCTCGCTTTTGATAAATTGGGAAACCGGGTTGGATATGGGAAAGGGTTTTATGATCAGTTCCTTGTTCAATGTAGAAAGGAATGTCAGAAAATAGGGCTTTCTTTCTTTGAGCCCATTGCGAAAGTCGAAGATGTGGAAGAGTTTGATTTTAAATTGACAAGTTGTCTGATCCCATCGGGTTCCATACAATTTTAAACAGCCGGCTCTTGCTGACTCAAGCAATGGAAAGAACCTAATCCCCAAATAATGTCAGTAGAATCTAGTCCAATTACCTTTCGATCCGAAAAATATTTTTGAAGCACAGCCAATGCCTTGTCATCATTCTTATCACGAAAAGTAGGAACAATCACGTAATTATTTGCGATATAAAAATTTGCATACGAAGCTGGCAACCGCTGACCTTCGTACACTACGGGAGAAGGCATGGGTAATTCTACGACATTAAGCGACTTGCCATTCTCCAATTTCATTTTGTGTAAGAGCTCAACATTCTCTTTCAATAATTCGTAATTCTCATCTTTCTTGCTGTCTTCAACCACCGTTACAACGGTATCTTCATTTACAAACCGCGTGATATCATCAATATGGCCATCGGTATCATCGCCAACAATACCATCGCCTAACCAAAGAATATTTGAAACTCCATAGTAGTTGATCAGGTATTCTTCAATTTGCTTTTGATTGAGATGCGGGTTTCTGTTTTTGTTCAACAGGCATGCAGTGGTAGTAAGCACCGTTCCCTTTCCGTTGAAATCTACCGAGCCTCCTTCCATTACAATACCGGGATTTACAACGGGGATCTTATAATGGTTGGCAATTAGCGTTGGAATCACATCATCCAAATCATAAGGCGGATACTTATCACCCCAGGCATTGTAGCCCCAATCCAGAATAATTTTTTTCCTTTCTATTGGATTGATCAAAAATGCAGGACCATGATCGCGGCACCATGCATCGTTGGTTGGGTGAAAAAAGAAATTGATATTTTTCAAGTCGGCATCGACTGTCTCCAAATGCGAAATAGCTTTTTGCTTCATTGCCTCGTCAGCAATGTTGATGTTGACCAACTCGCCTTCGGCCACACATTTAATGAATTCTGAATAGATAGGAAAAATGGTTTCGATCTTTCCCGGCCATGATGCTTCTTTGTGCGGCCAGCTTAACCAAGTGGCGGTGTGCTTTGCAAATTCTGCGGGGAAGAAATAGCCGAGTTCTTTTGGGGTCATGGTAGTTGATGGTTGATAGTTCTTGTTTGTTAGGAGACTAGAGACTAGAGACTAGTTACTAGCAACTAACAACTATGAACCAATTATTCTTCGTCAATAAATCTTTTTGTAATAGGCTGATAAGAATCAATTCTGCGGTCGCGCAAGAAAGGCCAGTGGGTACGGTAGCTATCGGTTTTATTCAAATCAATTTCGGTCACATTCACTTCTTCACTTTCGTGGGAAGCTTTGTATAAAATACTTCCGAACGGATTGGTGATGAACGAGCCGCCCCAAAATTTCATGGCTCCGTTTTGTTCGAAGCCCACGCGGTTTACACTCACCACATGCAAACCGTTTGCTACGGAGTGGCTGCGTTGAATAGTTTGCCATGCGTTGTACTGCTCGGTGTTGGTGGCTTCGTCTTGAGAAGTTGCCCAACCAATGGCGGTAGGATAAAATAAAACTTCTGCGCCCATCAACGCAGTAATGCGCGATGCTTCTGGGTACCATTGATCCCAACAAATCAATACACCCACGGTGGCAAACTTTGTTTTGAAAACTTTGTAGCCTAAGTCGCCAGGAGTAAAATAAAATTTTTCGTAGTACGAAGGATCATCAGGGATATGCATTTTGCGATACTTACCAAGGTAAGTACCATCGGCATCCAACACTGCGGTTGTGTTGTGATAAATGCCCTGTGTGCGTTTTTCAAAAAGAGAGGCAATAATGACAACCCCCAATTCTCTGGCCAAAGCAGAAAGTGAATCAGTAGATGGGCCAGGGATTGCTTCGGCCAGTTTAAAATTTTCGTAGTCTTCTACATCACAGAAGTAAAGCGAAGTGAATAGCTCTTGTAGGCAAACAATTTGTGCGCCTTTGGCTGCTGCCTCCCGAATTTCTGCAATCGCCTTCTGTAGATTTTCCGAGGGGCTCTTTGTGCAGCTCATCTGCACCGTTCCTATTTTAACTAATTTGCTCACGTCACTTTTGATTTAGACTGCAAAGTTAAAATTTAGATGGAGATTTTCTTAACTATTGGCCCCCTAACAAATCAGAAATTGCCACAGATTAAATTTAGTAATCACTAAAGTTCGCGCAATAAATCTTTTAGAGACTTAGGTTTGAGTTTACCTTGCTTAATGAGAGCCACTTCGCGTAAAGCTTCTTTTACGTCTTTGAAAAAAAACTGCGTTGGTTTTTTGATTGGCTTGTCCATTAGTTTGGTTAATAGTGCGCCTTTTTTTTATAGACTCACTCTTGACCTCACTTCGTTCGGCCACCCCCTCTTTACTTCGTATGAGAGGGAAAGACTCGAGCATGAATTGCTGTTAATTAAAGATCAGTACCATGAATAAATTTTCGAATCTTAAAATTCTGACTTCTTCTATGTTTCTATGTGGTAAAGAATGAACTTGACTACTTTTTCAAATTTGCATCCAAAAACTTCAATACTTCTTCTGACGCTTTGATATTGTTTTCTTTCTTCACAAACCCATGGCCCTCGTCAGGGAAGATCACGTACTCTACTTTTACACCATTCTTGCGGGCGTTGGCTACAATCTCGTCTGACTCTACTTGTAGCACGCGGGGGTCATTGCTGCCTTGCAATACAATAAATGGTTTGGTGATTTTATCGGTATGGAATAAAGGTGATTTAGCGTAAAGTGCCACCGAGTCGATTGAATTAGGATCGCCCAATTCTGTATAGAGTGCTTTGCGCTGAGTCTCCCACCAAGAGGGAATGCTGCGCAACGTTCTGATCCAGTTGGTCACGCCAAAAAGATTCACTCCAACTTTAAATTCTTCCGGAGCAAATGCAAGTGCGGCCATCACCATGTAGCCGCCATAACTGCCCCCGTAAATACCAATTTTGTCGGCATCGATATATGGCAACGAAGCCAATAATTTTTTTGATTCTACACAATCGCGTAAATCTTCATTGCCATGTTTACGATCATCCGCAGCATAAAAAGTTTTTCCGTAACCAGAGCTACCACGGTTGTTGACTGCCAGCACGGCATAGCCATGATTAACCAAATGTTGAAGAGCCGCAGAATAATTCAGACGGGTTTGTCCGCCAGGGCCACCGTGTATCCACAACAACGCAGGAACTTTCTGGCCTTCTTTTATTCCTTTCGGCTTGTAGAGCAAGCAAGGGATCTCCATACCATCGAATGACTTGAAACGTACTACTTCACCCGCCACCAAATCTTTTGGGTCGATTTCTTTGGTCATAGTGTTGGTCAGCTGCTTTACTTCTTTTGTATCGAAATTGTAAACGAACAAATTGCTGGGCGATTTAGAACTGCTCACATAAAACGACATCAGCTTTTCGCTATCAGAAATGTTTACGCCAGTGATGTCGCCTTCGGGCAAGCCTTCCACCGAAACAAGTTTGCCTCCATCTTGCTCGTTATAAATTTTTATTTCAGTACGGGCATCGTTGTTAATGGTGACCACTCTGTATTTTCCATTGCGCGATAGATAAGCGTACATAACATCCCAAGGTGCCTCTTCAACTTTTTTCTTTCCGCCCGTGGCAATGTCGTAGCCGGCCAAGTACATGAACTCACTTCCTTCATCGGTGAGATAGAAAAGTGTTTTCCCATCCAAGCTAAAATATTGTGCGTTGTATTGGGCATCGCCATCGTGCTTGGAAAGTAAATTTACTTTGCCTGACTGCGTATCGAGTAGATACATATTTGAGTTATTGGTGGTGATTGTTTCGCTTAGCGCGATGTAGCGATCGTCATTCGAGACGACATCGGGATTGAGGCCTTTATCATTTTTGTAAAGAAGCGTGGAAGGATACACGTTGGTTTCTCCACCGGATAGTTGAATGTTATACAAATCAAAAAACTTTTTATCACGACTGTTAGACGAATAGTACATCAATTTTTTATTGTAGCTCCAGCCAGCAAATTGAGCCTTGGCGGTGGAATCTTGAATTAGGTCTTGCACCGAACCATCTTGCGAACGCACATAGAGATGACTGATTTCGTTTCCTCCTTTGTCGCTCGTGTAAAGCACCCGATCATCGGCTGGAAAATACGATTGACTAAAAACAGCGTTGTCAGTGGAACTGGTCAATTGCTTTTCTACCCCTGTTTTCAAATCAATTTCATAGGCATTGAAAATACCCGTAGCTCGACTGTTAAAGACAATCTTGCTCTCATCGGGTGAGAAAGCTCCGCCATTGATCTGCACGATATCCATGAATTGGTTGATCGAATATTGCTTCGTTGCTTCTTCTTTTGGGGCATTGCAACTGGAAAATACCAACAAGAAAATAGCTGTAATTGAAACACGTTCCTTCATAAAATGGGTTTTTGACTGACGAATGTAGAAAGAATCGACCATTTAAAGAATGAAGAGGGTTTTTTACAGTTACCTATTACACGCCAAAAATTATTTACCTTTCGAATTAAATACTAGTTAGTGAAACGGAGAACGGCTTTAAAAAACATTGGTTTAGGAATATCAGGCGGGATGCTGCTGCCTCCATTCCTCGCATCCTGCACAAAGGATAGTCCCGGGCCAGAGGTTCCTTTTGACGGAAACGTAATTGTGATCGGAGCGGGTGCTGCTGGTCTGTATGCGGCAGACATATTGCGGATAAAAGGAATTGACGTCACGGTTTTGGAGGCCAATCCCCAAGCAGGGGGAAGAGTGCGCTCGCTACGCAATCAAACAGATGTGCAGTATCAGACTTTCAGCAAGGCTTCGCAGGCAGATTTTACCTTAGAACTAGGAGCTGAGGTGATTTATGGTTCTAATTCTTCTTGGGGAAAGATAATAAGCGACCTTCGAATTCCTACCGTTGAATTGAATCCCAGTGCGCCACGTTACATCTTGGACAATGTTGCAAAAAAGTCGGCCGATTGGAACGCGGACAATGATTTCAATGCAGTTCAAAGCTTTGTCACCAATTTGTCAAATTATACAGGTGGAAATTCCATGCAAACCGCTGCCGGTGTTTCAGCTCGGGCTGAAGCCCTTCTAAATTCTCAAGTAGGCAATTTTTATGGTTCAACAGCAGATAGAGTTGGTGCTGGCGGAGTGGCAGAATCCATGAAATTGGTAACCCGCGACAACAAGCAATTAACCACGCTGGCAAACCCATTTCAAGATGTTTTGCTTTCGCGATTTAATGCCATTCTACCAAGTACAAAGTTCAACACGGTTGTAAAAACTATCGATTGGAGCGGAGATCTTATTACTATTACCGACATCAACGGGGAAAAACACACGGCCAAAAAAGTAATCGTAACCGTTCCTATTTCAATTTTAAAAAGCGGCTCAATCACTTTCAGTCCCTCCCTGCCATCTTTGTCCACTAGCCCTATGGCGAATTTTGGAATGGATCCAGCGCTGCGCCTAATACTGGATTTTAAAAGCAATTTTTGGGGATTAGATTCGAGTTTCATTTGGGGTGGTACCACCATCCCACAGTATTTTAACTCGGGACTGGGACGAAGTAGGTTTTTCAGAACCTTATCATTGACAGTCTATGGACCCAAGGCCCAAGAGCTTTCGGGACTAAGTGATTATAACAAAGTAGTAAGCGTATTGGCAGAGTTGGATGCCATTTATGAGGGGCAAGCCACTAGGTTTATACGAAGGGATTTGGATAATAACAATGATAATACCAATATTTTATATCTTCTAAAAGATTGGACAACGGACGAGTTTGCGAAGGGTGGTTTTTCATATCCGCTTGCAGGGGCAACCAATCAGCACCGAATAGAAATGGCTACTCCGCTATTGGATAAGTTATTTTTTGCAGGAGAAGCGACCGATTTTTCTGGCGATGCGGGTTCGGTAAGTGGTGCGCTCAACTCTGCTGTGCGCGTGGTGGAAGAAGTAGTTAAATCGATCTTAAAAAAGTAATTATTTGACCCCGGCAAAATTGAGATTCCTAACGCCCGCTGCCCAATAAATAGCGGCTTTCATTTTTTCGTACTCCGCTTTTAGTTTCAAAAGCTTTGACTGCGATTGTATCAATTTTTCTTGCTGAATGTTGATTCTAAATAAGTCACTTTCTCCGTTTGCGAGGTTGAAAAGCTCAGCTTTCAAAAGTCGATCATAATTTTCCGCCACGGAGGTCTGCTGAATCAGAATTTTGCTGGTGTTCACAATTTGGTTAAACACTACGTTGACTTGGTTAATGATTTCACGTTCAGCTTGGGTTTGGTCGTACTGCGTACTTTGTATTTCAATTTTCGTTAGAGCCAGTCTGGCCCGTTCTTTTCGTATGAAAATAGGCATGGAGAAATCCAATCCAAATTTATAATCATCCATAAATCGAAAGGGTTGAATTTGTCCAGCGGGCGTCAGGGGTTGGTTGATAAAGTCATAAGTCAAATCTAGCCTGGGCTTCAGATATTCCGCGGCCAATTTTCGGTCAATGTCCAATTGATCGAGTTTAACGCGCAGCTTCACCAACTCGGGATGATTTTGCTTTGCTTGCAGGGTAAGGTCTTCCAGCGTTTGCAGCGATAACAGTTGCCCATCATTTTGCACCAACACAGGAGCTACATCTGCCGGGAGTTGAACGGGGAAGCCCCCATTGTCCCATAGATAATTCGAGATTTTGATTCCTGTGTTTAAGAATTCGAGCAACGACTCCTGTTGTTCTACCAACCGCTGTTGGAAGATAATTTTCGCCTGCACCGTATCAATAACCGATGCTTCTCCGTTGATGGCATCCAATTTCACTCGTCTAAAAATCTCTTGTGCAACTAGGGTGTTTTTATTCAGTAAGCGATAATTATAATAGGCAAAATACCATTGCCAATAATCGTTGGCAGCGTCCAACAAAATTTTATTGATGAGTTTTATCTGCTCAGCCGCGGCCATTTGGGTAAACAACTTAGCTTGCTTCAATGCAGCTCTTCGGTCATCGGTAAATAATCCCCGTCCAAGGGGTAAAGAAATACCCGTTGAAAATTGACTATTATCAGCAGAGCCCCCTACAATATTTTCGGGGTCGATGAACAAGCCGGTATTTCTCTCAAATCCAATTTTCGGATCAATCGGAAACCAAGTAGGAATAATAAATGAACTGTTAAGTTTATTGTAATAATTTTTGTCATCAAATTCTTTTATGTCCAATTGGGCTTGCACCTTTGGATCAAACGCACCTCGAGCCATTCTGATTTCCTGTCTTGCCACCTCATTCAACAAACGTGTTTGTTTTACGATCGGATGAAACTCCAATAGTGACGCGTACATGTTGTCCAGCGAAAAAGCCTTGACGGTATCCGGTAAAATAAAAATGGAATCCATTGCAGTCTGGCCGTAAGAATAAGAACAGCTTGCAAGCAGGCACAGGAAAACTACTTTTTTCATTTTATGATTCTGCCTCTTTGGTCTCCTTCTCCTTGTCTTTTTCGGGGTCTTCCACCTCGGGTTCTTTGTACAAGCTCGGGGGGAATCCGTTGAGTTGTCGCCAGATTTCGTACCAAACACTGACATCATCTAACATCACCCAGCCCTTGATGCCTGACCCTACGCGTATTTGTTTTGGCCAGGCAATATCTTTTTGATCGGGGATAATTAAAATTCTAAACTCACCCGGTTTGCTATTTACATAGTCAATCACTTCCACCGTTCCGCCAAACGTACCTACTGAAATACTGGGCCAACCACTAAATTGCAGCGCGGGAAATCCGTCAAACTCGATCCGCACCCTTCGGCCTTTGCTGATCAATGGAACATCCATGGCTTTTACATGCATCGCCACGGCCACATCCGATGACTGAGGCATAATGGTAACCAAAGGATCGCCTTCTTTAATGGTTTCACCTATTCCCGCTTGGGAGGCCTTTACCACGTACCCGGCTTGGGGGGCGAGGATAAAATATTGCTCACTTCGGATCCGCATGTTGGCGTATTCATTACGCAGTTTTGCTAGGTCGGCTTCAGTATCGGCCAAATCGGCCAGCGTATTGTTCAAATCTGATTCCGCTTTGTTGATTTTATCTAGCGATTCGGCCTGCACGCGTTCTATTTCAATTTCAGCGTTGACAAAATCTGCTTCACTGGCTTGATACCTATTTTTAAAGTCCTGAAACTTGGTGAGGGGAATGTTTCCCGCTTCAAATAATCTCTCGTTACGTTCGTATTGGTTCTTGGCATTGGCAAAGTTGACACGCTCAGCTTCCAGTTTTGCTTTTGACTGATCTACTTTATTGCCCATCCCGTCTTCCAACGCCCCAATTTGACGTTCCAACGCCTTTGCTTTTAAATGTTTGGATACCAAACTCCGTTCTTTGGCATCAATCACCTGTCGCAAGCGCATTAAAAACTGGGGATCAAAATATTTTTCTTTTACCTCTGCGAGAATTGCAATGGTGTCTGCCTTCTGCACAAATTGCCCTTCTTTGATTTTCCAAACCTGAATTCTTCCTGCAATAATGGTTTCAATTGTTTGAGGCCGGTTGCTGGGTGACAGGGCTGTTACTTTTCCGATTCCGCGAATGTTTTGCTGCCAGGGCAAAAATAATATGACAAAGAATAATACGAATATACCCAATATCCATTTGGCAAGAATTTTTCCTGCCCTAGGTGTATCAAGTGACCGAAAGGCGTACAACTTCTCTTGCGACATTTTTTTATGAACCGAGTTAGGTGAAATGTTAAGCATATCGGCTAGTGGGTTATTCCGTTAAGGTCATTACTTTTCAATAGCTCTTCCATAGAGCCGCTCGCTGTTACCACACCTTTGTTGAGAACAATTACCCGCTCGCACGCGCTCATCACCAGTGGATCATTGGAGACAAAAATCATCGTGCGCTTGATGTCTTTGTGATTTAGTTTGGCCAGTAATTCCATTTTCTCGTTTTTTGAAAGTGCTTGAAAGAAATCATTTAGGATCAATAATCTAGGCTTTTCGGCAAGGCATCGCGCCAATATCAGTTTGAAACAGAAGGAAGTGGACAGGCCTTTACCACCGCTGAGAATATGTGAGTTCAACCCATCGGGCATCGCATTTACTACGTCACCAACACCTGCTTGCTTCAGCGCCTCAATGGCATCTTGCACCGTTTCACTGGGCTTGCCTACGGTAATATTTTCGAGTAATGTTCCGTCAAAAAGATCTTCGCGCGAAACATTTTTGGCCACATAGTCACGTAAATGTTGAAGGTCTAGATCGCGCAGCGAGTAATTGTTGATCGTAGCCACTCCTTCATAGTCGCTGTAAAGCCCCGAAAGAATATTAACAAGGGTAGCTTTGCCTGACTCGGCAAAACCTGTGAGGCAAACCTTTTCGCCAGGATTAATTTCTAGGTTAATTCCGTTTAGTGCGTATCCGTCACCGCCTTGGTGTTTATAGCGCAAGTCCTTCAAGCGCACGGATAGCCCTTGGTCACCTATTTTTGGAAAATCAAAACCTCCTGACCGCTCGAGGGGCAAATCCGTAACGTGCGCCACTTTATCTACAGCCGTGAGCAGGTCATACACTACATCTATGTAACTGAGTATTTTTTCAACCGCATTTAAAATTAAAATGATGACGACCTCAGACGCTACTAGTTGACCGAGCGTGATTTGTCGGTCAATTACCAATATAGTACCCATAATTAACAGGGCACCAATAATTAGCGCCTTGAACAAAACAATCGCTGAGTACTGCGTTAGCAATACTTTAAAATGAATTTTACGGTTCTTCAGATAGTTATTTACGGTATAGTCTGTTTTGCGGAGGGGTAAATCGGTATTGCCAGCCAATTTAAACGAGTGAATCGCGCGCGCCAACTCTTCTAGCCATTGGGCTACTTTGTATTTATATTTTGACTCCTGGATGGAGGAGTTCAAGCCACGCGGACCTGTAAAGTAAAAGATCAGCGTAAGCGTGGTCAACAAAATCAATCCGAAGAAAACAAAAAACGGGTGATAGAGCGAAATCAACATCAAACCGAACAAAATTTGAGTTACTGCTGAAGACAAGTCAATCAATAATTTTGGAAGGCCTTTTTGGATAGTCATCACATCAAAAAAACGATTGACCAATTCGGGCGCGTAGTTGTTTTTGAGTGCCTCCAGCCTGATACGTGGGATACGAAAAGCAAATTCAAAGGCTGCTTTTGTAAAGACCCTTCGCTGTAAAAATTCAACCAAAGTGATTTGAATCATTTGAAGAATTCCGCTGATCAGCACCCCTACGATTACCAACCCAATAATCAAGTAAACTGAACTGAAAACTACTCCGCCCGAAATCAACTCAACGGTGGTTTGTATCCCAAGAGGAACTGTTAAGCTGATCAAACC
>JBBSCN010000087.1:0-12072 GCA_038250265.1 Cytophagales bacterium
CAGTTTCGCCTTGCTCCTCATAAAAATCCTTTATCACATTCCAAGCTAGTTCATACGTATATTCAAATGACTTGATAAGACCTTGCTCTTCCATTTCATTCAAATGCTCCTTGCTGACAAATTTTTTAAGTTGCCGAAGTGCTTTTGAAAAATTAGCCAATCGCTGAATCCACCGGATGTCTTTCTTAGATTCCATTTAAATGCAATTTACTAATTCTCCCCGTTATACTATCTCCTAATCCCGGAAGTTAGCGGGACTGTATTCTAAATTTATTCCCTAATTTTGACCCTCTAAATTTAAAAGATCTATGTCCAATACGAACCTCCAATCTCTACCCTCCAAGTTCGATGTCTACGCCATCGGCAATGCCATTGTTGATATTGTTACCGAAGTAGAGTACGACTTCTTCCAAAAAAATGAAGTAGAAAAAGGTGTGATGACCTTGGTGGACGAAATGCGCCAACAACATTTGATGACAGCCATTGACATGGATGGAAGTAAGTTGACGGGTGGAGGTTCTGCTGGTAATACCGTAGCTGCTATTAGTCAGTTTGGAGGTAAGTGCTTTTATTCGTGCACGGTCGCAAAAGATGAATTAGGTAAATTTTTCTTAAATGATTTGAAAAGCAATGGTGTGGAAACCAATTTAGTGTACGATCAGTTGCCAATAGATCATACGGGGCGTTGTTTGGTAATGACCAGCCCTGATACGGAACGAACCATGAATACATTTTTGGGTGTCAATTCTTTTTTTTCACCCGATTATTTGGATGAAGAGTCGATAAAGAATTCTTTATACCTCTACATGGAGGGATATTTGGTTGCTAGCCCCAAAGGGCTTGAGGCCATGAAAGAAGCGAAACGGTTGGCTGAACATCATAAAGTTTCTACGGCCTTAACATTTTCTGATCCGAGCATGGTGAAATATTTCGCTAAACAAATGGAAGAAATTGTGGGCGCCAGTGTCGATTTACTTTTTTGCAACGAGGAAGAGGCAATGATTTTTACGGGCACAGAAGATATACTCCAAGCCCGCGAAAAACTGAAAGGATTGGCTAAAAGATTTGTAATGACTCTTGGAAAAAACGGAGCGTTGGTTTTTGATGGCGATACGTTCATTCAAATTGAGCCATACAAAGTTACAGCAGTCGACTCCAACGGTGCAGGCGATATGTTTGCGGGTGCATTCATGTACGCCATCACCCACGGCCACAGCTTTGCCGATGCAGGCAAATTGGCTTCACTTGCATCTTCGAAAGTAGTAGGTCAGTGGGGGCCGAGATTAACGAAAGCTAATATACAGAGGGTTTTGAACGATTTAAATTCGTAATTTTTTCTCTCAAGCGATTTTTGATAATTTGGCTTCGTCTTAATGACTGAAAGCCAACTAATTTAACCAATCTTAAAACTTAATTTATTTTTTATGAAAATGAAGACATGCCTGGCGGCAATGCTGTTGGTCTCGGCTATCAGTTTTGCCCAACAGAAAGCAAAGAAAAATTCTGGCGCACCAGAGAAGAAGGTAGCCGGCTCACTCACTGCTCCTGTAAAAATCACTTCGGTAGAAGGTATTACTGAGTATCGTTTGTCGAATGGCCTTAAAGTCTTATTGTTCCCCGATAACTCTAAGCAAACCATCACCGTAAACATTACTTACATGGTTGGCTCTAAGCACGAGAATTACGGTGAAACCGGTATGGCGCATTTATTAGAACATTTGGTTTTCAAAGGCACACCCAATCACCCCGACATACCAAAGGAGTTAACCGCCCATGGCGCACGCCCGAATGGAACAACTTGGGTAGATCGCACTAATTATTATGAGACATTTAATGCAACGGAAGAAAACCTAATCTGGGCCATTGATTTAGAAGCCGATAGGATGGTGAATTCATATATCGCAAAAAAAGATTTGGACAGCGAAATGACTGTGGTGCGGAATGAATTTGAAAGTGGCGAGAATGACCCTTTTCGTATTCTAATGGAGCGCGTAAAGTCCACAGCTTATTTATGGCACAATTATGGAAAGTCGACTATTGGATCAAGAGCAGATCTTGAAAATGTGCCAATAGATCGTCTTCAGGCCTTTTATAAAAGATATTACCAGCCCGATAACTCCGTTTTGCTGGTGGCAGGGAAATTTGATGAAGCCAAAACATTGGAGTTGATCAACCAAAAATTTGGACGGGTGCCAAAGCCGGAACGCGAGATCAACAAGACCTATACGTTGGATCCCGTTCAGGACGGAGAGCGATCGGTAACCCTGAAAAGGGTAGGTGATGTACAATTGGCCATGGCCGCATACCACATCCCAGCCGGGTCGCACAAAGATTATTCAGCATTGGAAGTATTGGCTACTATTTTAGGGAGCGAGCCATCGGGCAGGTTGTATAAAGCTTTGGTAGATACCAAGCAGGCAAGCAGTATTGGCTCTTTTACTTTTCAATGGAAAGACCCGGGTTTACTGTTGGCCTACACGGAGGTCTTAAAGGAGAATTCTTTGGAGAATGCAAAGGCAACTTTTGTAAAAACCTTGGACGAAGTTTCAACAACAGCTCCGACTAAGGAAGAGGTAGATAGGGCCAAAAATGAGATTGTCAAACAAATTGAACTGAGTTTCAATTCCTCTGAACGAATTGGATTAGAGATAAGCGAGTACGTTGGCATGGGCGATTGGAGAATGCTATTCGTCAGCCGTGATCGAATCAAAGCAGTTACAGTGTTAGATGTAAATCGTGTAGCAAAGCAATATCTAAAACCAGATAACCGCACCGTTGGTGTATTTATCCCAACTGAAAAACCAGAGCGTTCTGAAATTCCTGCCACTCCAGATGTGGATGCGATCGTAAAAGATTACAAAGGCACGCAGGCCATCGCGCAAGGAGAGGAGTTTGATCCATCACCCACTAATATTGAATCACGCACTACACGCATCGATCTGCCCAATGGAATGAAGATGGCCATGTTGCCGAAAAAAACCAGAGGAGAATCGGTGGAGGCGAGAATCACGTTGCGTTTTGGCGATGAGAAATCATTGCTCAACAAAGGTACTGCTGGCGAATATGCGGCAAGCATGCTCAATAAAGGAACGTCTAAGCGCACCCGTCAACAAATCAAAGATGAGTTTGACAGATTAAAAGCCAATGTATTTATTGGTGGAGGTGCTTCGCAAGCGTTTATCAATATCACTACTACCAGACCCAATTTGGCGGAAGCCCTCAAGTTGGTAGGTGAGGTATTGAAAGACCCCTCTTTCCCTGCCGATGAGTTTGAAAAATTAAAATCAGAGGAATTGGCGAACCTAGAATCACAACGAAGTGAACCGCAAGCGATCGCGTTCAATAAAATTCAGCGCCACACAACTCCATTTCCAAAAAGTGATTCGCGCTACATCAGCACATTTGATGAAGAAGTTGCAAGCATCAAAGCCGTCACATTGGATGAAGTGAAAAAATTCTATAAAGATTTTTATGGTGCCAATAATGCAACCATGTCCCTTGTCGGGGATTTTGATGCGAACGAAATCAAAACGTTGAATACCCAATTGTTTGGCGATTGGAAGAGCGCTCAACCATTTACACGTATTGTCAACAAAGCAATTTCGGTTCAAGTAATCAACGAATCAATCGAAACACCTGACAAAGCCAATGCATTTTTTGTGGCTGCTTACAATTTTGAATTCAATGATGCTAATCCGGATTACCCCGCTATGGTTCTTGGAAACTTTATGTTGGGTGGAGGATTTTTAAATTCTCGTCTGGCTACCCGCATTCGCCAGAAGGAAGGGTTGAGCTATGGAGTGGGTTCGCAATTTAGTGCGGGCACGTTAGATCCGGTTGGTTCATTTTTTGCGTATGCGATTTATGCTCCTGAAAACGTAGATAAGTTGGAGAAAGCATTCAAAGAAGAAATTGAGAAAGTGACCGCTACAGGCTTTACGGCAGAAGAAATCAAAGAAGCAAAGTCTGGATGGTCTCAATCACGCACGGTAAACAGAGCCCAAGATGGCGGCTTGGCAGGTACGCTTAATAATTACCTGTTTTCTAAACGCGATTTGAAGTGGGACGAAGCATATGAAAAGAAAGTAATGGACTTGACTCCCGAACAAATCAATGCAGCTATGAAAAAGCATTTGAAATTTGAATCCATGAATATCATAAAGGCTGGCGATTTTGCGAAAGCTAAATCAAAAGCTGCCGAGAAGAAGTAATTTTCACCTTAGAACGAAAAGAGCCCCTTGTTAGAAAGTACCAGGGCTCTTTTTTAGATAAAATCTATTGGTAATTAAGGGCATCTCTAAAAACTCCTCTTACCCTTCTCTTCCGTTAGCTATCGGGATGGAGAAGGGGTAGGGGTTGAGGTTGAGGTAATGGGAGCAAGGGTTTTTAGAGATGCCCTTAATTAAAAAAGAGTCTTTTGTTTGGTATCATTGTCTATTAAAAATCCCAAACTGTGTTAAGAAAATTATTTGTGGCTCTCTGGTTGGTAGCGATTACAATCAGCTTGGGCTTTGGCCAAGCTCGGAAAATTGAATTCACGGAATACAACCTAGATAATGGTATTCATGTGATCTTGCACAAAGACAACACCACCCCAATTGTGGCAGTATCTGTCTTGTACCATGTGGGTTCTAAGAATGAGAATCCAAACCGCACAGGCTTTGCGCACTTCTTTGAGCATTTATTGTTTGAAGGAACAGAAAACATTAAGCGTGGCGAGTTCGATAAGTACATCACCAACGCGGGCGGAACAAACAACGCCAATACCAGTAACGACAGAACCTATTATTACGAAATTCTTCCTTCCAATCAATTGGAGTTGGGTCTTTGGCTAGAGTCAGAAAGAATGATGCATGCCAAAGTAGAAACCGTTGGTGTGGAGACACAACGCCAAGTAGTAAAAGAGGAAAAGCGCCAGCGGATGGATAACCAGCCGTATGGAAGTATTTTGACTGAGATATTAAAAAGAGCTTACACAGTTCACCCTTATCGCTGGCCAACCATTGGTTCGCTAGAGCACCTTACTGAAGCAAAGACAGAAGAGTTTGTAGATTTTTATAAAACTTTCTATGTGCCAGAGAATGCCACCATTTCCATCGCAGGCGATATTGATATTGAGCAAACTAAGGTATTTATAGCAAAATTTTTTAAAGGCATTCCTAAAGGTGGCAAGCCCATTCTAAGACCAACCATTGTTGAGCCGCAACAGACAAAAGAAGTACGCGATGTGGTTTTTGATAATATTCAATTGCCCGCTGTGGTTCAGGCGTATCACATGCCAGCGCAAGGCACTGCAGATGCGTATGCATTGGATATGCTCAGTACACTATTAAGCGGAGGGCAAAGCTCAAGAATGTATAAATCATTGGTAGATGAACAGAAAAAAGCATTCACGGTTCAAGCTTTCCCTTTTTCATCAGAAGACCCCGGTCTTTATTTAAACTTTGCCTTGGCAAACGTAGGCGTAAATGTGGATGATCTAGAAAAAGCTATGGATGCCGAAATAGAAAAA
The DNA here is from genome assembly GCA_038250265.1 of Cytophagales bacterium. GTDB lineage: Bacteria > Bacteroidota > Bacteroidia > Cytophagales > Cyclobacteriaceae > ELB16-189. The sequence goes on from JBBSCN010000087.1 coordinate 5,513, forward strand.
GTGAAATTAGAATTGATTTCAGAAAAGGAATTTGAGAAAATCAGAAATCAAACAGAAAGTCAATTTGTGCAGCAAAATTCTTCTGCCGTGGGCGTAGCCGAGCAACTCGCGAATTATCATGTGTATTTCAAGGATGCAAATTTGATTAACACAGAACTAAATCAATATACGAAAGTAACGCGCGAAGATTTGCAGCGCGTGTCAAAGAAGTACCTCACCAAAGAAAACAGAGTGGTGCTTCACTACTTGCCCAAATCGGCCCAGAGCAAACCAGAAAACACTCAACTCAATAAAGACAACTAGGTTATGAAGAATATACTTTTATCAATGAGCTTATTGCTGATGGTTTTCAGTATTCAGGCACAAGTAGATCGCACCAAAGCACCTGAGCCAGCCGCTGCACGCGAGATAAAAATTGGCGATTACCAAAGATTCACCTTAAAAAATGGTTTGCAGGTATTTGTAATCGAAAATCATAAGCTGCCACGTGTTCAGTTCTCTATCCAACTAAAGAACGATCCTATCTTAGAAGGGGATAAAGCAGGCTATACTGATATGGCTGGCACACTGATGGGCACTGGCACTAAAACTAAAACAAAGGCTCAACTCGATGAGGCCACAGATTTTATTGGTGCTAATCTAAGCACAAGCTCAAACAGTATTTTTGCCTCAAGCTTAACAAAGCACTCAGCCAAGTTATTGGACTTGATGAGTGATGTGCTGCACAACCCTGCTTTCTCCGCGGAGGAAATGGAAAAACTAAAAATACAAACCTTGTCGGGATTAGCAGCAGGTAAGGACGACCCTAACACCATAATTGGAAATGTAAGACGAGCATTGGTGTATGGAAAAAATCATACATATGGTGAGATGACGACTGAAAAAACAGTCGGTGCCATCACGCTAGAGGATTGTAAAAATTACTACAACACCTTCTTCAAGCCAAACAATGCTTATTTGATAATTGTAGGTGATATTGATTTGAAAACAGCCAAGTCGTTATCAGAAAAATATTTTGACAAATGGTTGGCAGGAGAAGTAAAAAATCCAACTTACCCAATACCGCAAGCTCCCTCCAAAACGATAGTAGCATTGGTTGATCGCCCTAGCTCAGTTCAGTCAGTTATCAATGTAGCATATCCGGTGGAGGTTAAGACGGGCACACAAGATGCCATTAAAGCGCGGGTGGCAAATCAGATATTAGGTGGCAGTTTTTCGGCACGCCTCATGCAAAACCTTCGCGAAAAGCATGCTTATACCTATGGATCTAGTTCGTCTTTGAATCCTGACAATCTGATCGGGAATTTCAATGCAACAGCTAGCGTGCGCAATGCGGTAACCGATAGTTCAGTAAATGAATTGATGAATGAGTTGAAAAAAATTGCGAATGAGCCCGCAACAGAATCAGAATTAGCTTCCGCGAAAGCGTCTATCTCTGGTGCGTTTGGCAGATCGCTCGAAAGCCCACAAACTATTGCTGGCTTTGCGCTGAATACAGCCAAATACAATTTGCCAAAAGACTACTACAATAATTATTTGAAATACATTGATGCAGTAACGGTTGCGGATGTTCAAGCATCTTCTAAAAAATTTATAAGACCCGATAATGCCTACATTATAGTAGTAGGAAAAGGTGCAGAGATTGCAGATAAGCTTAAGCGTTTTGGCGAGCTAAAATATTACGACATTAATGGAGATAGCTATGTTCCTTCTAAAACGATTGAATTACCTGCTGGCCTAACAGCTGAAAAAGTAATTGCTAATTATTTGGATGCGATTGGAGGATTGAAAAAAATCCAAGAAGTAAAAACGGTGAAGACTATCATGAAGGCCAATTTTCAAGGTACTGAACTCACTTCAACCACTACAAAAAAATCTCCTGGTATGAGTTTGATGGAAATTTCTGTGATGGGCATCGTAATGCAAAAGAGCGTTACCGATGGTAAAGAGTCAGTTGCAGTTTACAATGGACAAAAAGTGCTGAGCGATGCAGCTTCCAAAGAATGGAAACTTTTCGATGCATATCCAGTGCCCGAAACAATGCTAGGAGTGATGAAAGTTGAAGCTAACCTTAAGTCAGTTGAAGTATTAGATGGGAAAGAAGCATTTGTCGTAGAATACCTGTTTCTAGCGGGCGAAAAGATTACTGTTTATTTTGATAAAGAGACAGGATTGAAAGTTCAAATGTTACAAACGGTGAAGGGACCTCAAGGAGAAGTTATTGTTCCAACTAAGTATCAGAACTATAAAGAAGTAAACGGGTTAAAATTCCCGCACACGATCCTAATAAGTTCAGAACCAATGAATTCTGACTTTCAAGTATTTAGTTTGGAAGTCAATGTGCCCGTGGAAAATGCCGTTTTTAAAGTCGACTAGAGTTAGTGAAAGGTACTTTTTATCAGCAAGGCTGGAATTGTCCAGTGTTGCTGTTTTTTAAACCCTTGTTGATTTTGTTATTGTATAATTCACATTTACTAGCCATATTTGCAGCCCTTTTATAAAGAGGCATTAATATCATGTTATGAAACGTACCTACCAGCCTTCCAAGAAGAAAAGAAAGAATAAGCACGGTTTCCGCGAGCGTATGGCATCTGCCAACGGCCGCAGAGTATTGGCAAACCGCAGAAAAAACGGCAGAAAGAAGCTGACGGTGTCTGACGAAGGTACTGCCAAGTCAAGGGCGAATTAATTTCGCCACATCGGCATAAAGGGCATAAACCTTCTTTTTTATCCCTTACGTCAGGTTTCTAGGATAGGTAAATGCACCTACGTGCCATTGACTATTGACCAATAACCCTCGACAATTGTGAGAAGGTTCACCTTCAAAAAGGAAGAAAAGCTAGCCAGCGAAAAATGGATAAAGGAACTCTTCGAAAGGGGTTCCTCTTTTTATTTACACCCTTTCAAGGTTATTTTCAGGCTTCACCCTAAACAAGAACTCTCGAATCAGGTGCTTATTTCAGTTCCTGTCCGTAATTTCAAGCGGGCGGTAGATCGCAACAAGATCAAGCGATTCATTCGAGAAGCCTATCGGCTAAACAAGCACGAATTGGTATCCAACCAGAAATGGCTGATTGCGTATATTTACACAGCCAAGGAGATAGTACCCTCGGCATTGATACATCAAAAATTACCCTTAACGCTATTACGGATAGGTAGAGATGAGAAATAAAGTTAGAGTAGCAGCAGTTATTTTATCGTTGAGCTTGGCGGCACTTTTTGCTTTTAAAGCGCCAACAGAAAAGTATTTCGATATCGCCAAGAGCTTGGACATTTTCGCCACTCTTTTTAAAGAGGTCAACACGTACTATGTCGATGAAGTGGATCCTAAAAAATTGATTGAGACAGGTATTACCGGAATGCTCGAGCAATTAGATCCCTACACTGATTACATCTCCGAAGAAAACAAAGAATCATTTAGCATACAAACCACCGGACAATATGCCGGAGTGGGCGCATTGATCGGCATTGTTAATAAGAAGACGGTCATTACTATTCCCTACGCTGGTTTTCCTGCCGATCGGGCAGGACTGAAAGTTGGTGACGAATTTATTTCGGTGGATGGGAAAGACGCACGGGGTAAGTCAACGCCCGAAGTCAGCAGTATGCTCAAAGGTAACCCAAAGACAGAGGTAGAAATTGTGGTGAAACGATATGGGCAAAAGGAAAATATCAAAGTCAAACTCGTTCGTGAAAAAATCAAGATCAATAATATTGTGTATCAAGGTTTGGTAGATGATGAAATTGGTTACATCCGGCTAGATGAATTTACTCCCGGTGCAGGAACTGAAGTGCTGCAAGCTGTTCAAAATCTAAAAAAAGCAGGAGCAAAAAAATTGATCTTCGACCTACGCAATAATCCCGGAGGCTCTTTATATGAAGCCATAAATATTGTCGGCATTTTTATTCCGAAAGGAAAAGAAGTTGTTTCTACCAAAGGCAAAGTGGAAGAATGGAATAAGACCTACACCACGCTAAATGCACCATTGGATACCGAAATTCCGTTGGTCGTTTTGACCAGTGGCGGAAGTGCATCGGCAGCAGAAATAGTGGCTGGCTCATTGCAAGATTATGATAGGGCTGTCTTGGTTGGCCAAAAAACATTTGGAAAGGGGCTCGTTCAAACCACTCGGCAATTGGCGTATAACGCGCAGTTAAAAGTCACTACGGCAAAATATTATATCCCAAGCGGCAGATGCATTCAGGCGTTGGACTATGCACACCGCAAAAGCGATGGAAGAGTTGAGAAATTTGCCGACTCCACTAAGCGCGAGTTTCAAACAAAAAATGGTCGTAAGGTTTTTGATGGAGGCGGCCTTGACCCCGACTTGTTGGTGAACCATGAGGGATACAGTTCCACTTTAGTTGAACTCGTAAATGCGGGCTACTTATTTGAGTATGCAAGCAAATATTGTGGCGAAAACCCAACGGTTCCCGCTTCGCTAAAAAGCTTCAAGCTTTCCGATGCGGAATACAGAGAATTCTCCGACTGGCTAAAGGCTCAAAAATTTTCGTACTCCAGCGAGTTGGAGAAAAAGGCAAATGACTTGATCGCCTCGGCTAAGCTCGAGCGCTACTATGAGGAAATGAAAATGCCATTGACCGAATTGCAAAACAAAATAAACGAGTACCGCGCCACAGATTTAATTCGACTTCGCTCCGAGATAACGGAAATGTTGGAGGAAGAAATTGGGTTTCACTATCAACTCAGCAAAGGCCAAGTGGATGTATCTCTTTCGCATGATGCCGAAATTCAGGAAGCAAAAAAGATTCTTGCCGACTTGAACGCCTACAAGAAAATAATAGCTCCCAAATAATGTCGCTGCTGCTCAGCATCGAAACGTCCACGTCAGTTTGTTCGGTAGCCGTTCATGAGGAAGGGCGGCTTTTAGAATTAGTCCAAACAGAAATTCCTCAGTCCGCCTCTTCGCAATTGGCGGTCATGATCAAACAAGCATTGGATGCTATCGGCAAAAGCCCCAACCAATTGCATGGGGTAATCGTGGCTGCTGGCCCCGGTTCATACACAGGTCTGCGTATAGGTGTCGCTACTGCCAAGGGAGTTTGTTATGCACTTCAAGTTCCGTTGTTGTCGATCAATACATTAGAATTGTTAGCGTATCAGTTTAGTCTTTCTTCTTCTTTGGAGCTAACCATAAACATGTTTGAAAAGGACGAGATGAACTTTAGGAATACAGAAAATCTTACGACAACAGTCACCTCTCTCCAAGGGAGAGGGGCCGGGGGTGAGGTTTTAAAGAGTTCAACCGGGAGCGAGGCTCTTTGTCCCATGCTAGACGCCCGCAGAATGGAAGTCTACTGCATGTTGTTGGATGCAAATCTGGGAATCATCGAGCCGACCCAAGCCAAAGTAATTGACACCGATAGCTTCTCAGACATACTAACGCATCGGCCAATTTATTTTTTTGGCGATGGCGCGCTTAAATGTCAAGAGATAATAAAGCATCCGAATGCTCATTTTGTACCGGGCGTAATTCCATCAGCGGCTCAACTGGGCGAACTCGGTTTTCAGAAATGGAAATCAAAAGAATTCGAAGACGTGGCTTCTTTTGAACCTTTTTATTTAAAAGATTTCATGATCAAAAAACCAAATCTAGTTTAGTTCTGTTCAACCTATATCATGGCCGAAAAACCTAAAAATAGTTTTACCTCTGATGGGGACACCTCCCCCTCGCTTTTGGAGAGGGGACAGGGGGGTGAGGTCATAAATCGCGTTTCGTCCAGCCCCTTGGTCACGCTCGATTTAGAAGAGTACTATTCCCTTGGCGATCGTGTGTTGCTCGATATCAAAGACTGGCTTTTTCAATCGCAAATCCTAAAAGAAAAGGACTTTCGCGAGTTCATCAAATCTCACGATTGGTTTCAATACCAAAATAAGTTCGTGGCAGTTACATGTACAGTAGACGCCATCGTGCCCACATGGGCATACATGTTAGTCTCTATTTCGTTACAGCCCTATGCCAGCGCGGTGGTCTTTGGTTCGCTGCACGATCTGGAAGTTCAATTGTTTATGCGGGCGCTAGATACAATTGATTGGCAAAAATTTGATCATGCCAAAGTGGTGATAAAAGGATGCAGTAAAGTAGAAGTGCCGGTTGCGATTTATGTGGAGGCCACCAACCGCCTTCGCCCATTGGCCGCTAGCATAATGTATGGCGAGCCGTGCAGCACCGTTCCACTTTTTAAAAAGAAGATTGCAAAGCCCGATCTCTAGTTTCTATTTTTTTGCAGGCATTCGGGCTGTCGCTACTCGCCACCGGGCGCGCGTTCCACTTGGGGCTCACACATGCGCTCCATCCCTGCCTGGGGTTGGGTTTTGATTGAGAGATTTCCCGCTTGCTGCTTTGGTTGTGACAAGCCCCATTTGGGCGACAGAAACGGCTTTGTTCAATTTTTGCTGGGGGCGGTATTTTTTTTCCGGTTCCAACAACTTGATATTCAATGGTTGTGGTGGTTTGGCAAAAAACTTTTGTGCGATGGCTTGCACAGTGGTTTATAAGGCTTACCTTTGCACTCCCTTTTAGAGAAAGGGGGAAAAC
>JBBSCN010000088.1:0-12055 GCA_038250265.1 Cytophagales bacterium
AGATCTTTGTCATACCCGGATTTGGTGTGGCGGGTATTGCAGGGATCACACTCACAGTAGTGTCCATGATACTGATTATGCTGAACAACGACTTTTTCAATTTTGAATTAGTGCCCATAGGCGATATCATGAAAGCTACGTTCGCTGCGTTGGGAGGAATTTCGGGAGGAATTTTGCTATTGTTTTTCGGTGGAGCAAAACTTACTGAGACAAAAGCTTTTCAGCGATTGGCGCTGACAGACACACAACAGAGTTCTAAGGGCTTCTCGGTGAATACTTCTAATCCAACGATGTTAGCAAAGACAGGCATTGCTCACACCGTGTTGCGCCCCAGCGGAAAAGTATTTATTGACGAACAAGTCTACGATGCGTTTACAAGAGGAGAATACGTGGAGAAAGGAGATGCCATTGAAGTGATCGGCACCGAAGGGGTAACGTTGAGAGTAAGGAAAGTTGTTAGTTGTTAGTTGCTAGTTATTCGTTGCAAGTTCAAAGTTAAACTCTCATTTATAACTGATAGATGTTTCGGATTGTACTCATTTCCATACTTTCTCTTCTTACAATAGCCACGGGGATACTTGCTGCAAGCAGGGCAACAATGGATTACAATGAACAAGGGAGATACTTTGATGGTCTGGTCGTTTATGATATCGCAAGACTGGAGGTTTACTTTTTCTTAACTATTGTATTTCTAGCTCTTAGTTTAGTTTCAATAATTTTTTTGAAAAAATCTGGCACTACAAAAGTGAACAAATGAAAATAATAGGCATCATCCCAGCTCGTTACGCGTCCACTCGTTTCCCTGGCAAACCGCTGGCCGACCTAGGCGGGCAGTCTATGATTGAGCGAGTTTACAAGCAGGCAAAAAAATCAGTGGCTCTTTCTAAAGTGGTAGTGGCTACCGAACACAAATTGATATTCGATCATGTAATAAGCTTTGGTGGTGATGCGTGCATGACAGCCGAGCACCACCCCAGTGGAACAGATCGGTGCTACGAGGCGCTAACACTCGAAAAGCAAACCTTTGATTACGCAATCAATATTCAAGGAGACGAGCCTTTTATTGAGCCGAGTCAAATTGATTTATTGGCTTCTTATTTAGATGGGCAAATTCAGTTGGCCACATTGATCAAAAAAATTGTCACGGTAGAACAGTTACACAGTAATAGCGAAGTAAAGGTCACGTTCAACACGCGCAATGAAGCATTGTATTTTAGTAGAGCCATTATCCCATATCTACAAAAAGTAGAAGAGAAAGATTGGCTGAAGACCTATGATTTTTACAAGCATGTGGGCATGTATGCTTATCGTACGGATATTTTAAAGGCGATTACTAAATTAGGCGTATCGCCTTTGGAGAAAGCGGAATCACTAGAGCAATTGCGATGGATGGAAAATGGGTATACCATTACGGTTGCGAAAACTGATGTAGAAACGATGTGCGTGGACACGCCCGAGGAATTGGAGATAGCGAAGAAGCACCTGAGAATATTATAAACATTCCGCCCCTACGGGGCGGGACATCGATTGAATTTAAATGATACAAAGATTAAGTCCCTACGGGACTCGAAACCACTCGGCTATATTGTTGCTCATGCCCTCTAGGGCAATATGCAACAACTACAAAGATTAAGTTCCCACGGGACTGTGGCATCTGGTAAAGACACGTTTAATCGATTAATTCATCTGGTTAACCACATCGCTTTCTGCCCCGATAGAAGAACTATACTTGCACCAATGTACGGAGTAGGCATGTAGAGAGCTTGCCCCGTTAGGGGCAGTATGTTTGTACCAAACAATATAACGAGGTCGAACTGCCTCGTAGAGGCAGCATGTTAAATGGGTGTACGACAGTTTTGCATTTTGGGCTAAAGCCCTTTTGAAAGGTTACCCAATAATCCCGTGCTTAAGCTTGGGGTTATTTCAGCTGATAGGCTCATGGGCTTTATCCCTGTAATGGCGTTACAAAGGTGTCGCACACTCTGTTAAATTTCCCTAACTAGTTAACCTCACTCTATCGGATGAAACAGATATCTCCTATCATATTCAATCTCAAACTCTTCCAACAATCTTAAATACTCCTCTTGAAACGAGAATTTTTTATGATGTTGTTTCTGGTTCAATATGTATTTCACCACCGTATCCAATTGTGTTCTGCTATACGAAAAAGCGCCATAGCCCCCTGCCATTCAAACTTTCCTCTAACAAATCCTTTGTTGTTAATCCACTCTGACGATTCGCCTTTAACGACACGCATCAAATCTGCAATGGATTGGGTAGTATGCAGCCCTACAAAAACATGAACATGATCTGGCATGCCATTAATGGCAAGCATTTTATGTTTATGATTTTGAACAATGCCCGTTGTGTATTTATAAAATTCCTCTTCCCACGCACCATCAATTAAGCCCATTCTGTTCTTTACAGCAAAACAAATTGAACATAGAGTTGTGTATACGTATTGGCCATACTTACAAAGAGATTAAAATCCCTACCCCAAAAAGCAACACAAACAACAGCGTGCTCAGCGCCATTTGTTTTAAGAAAGGATCTAGCTCCTCCGATGGTTTTGACGAAACCGAAATCCCGTTCTTAATAAACAACGGAGCCGAAAGCAAAAACAAAAGTTGAAAAAGAGAGTGGTAGTTAATGTAAGAGTAAATCAACACACTAGCTAATCCACCAATTAACAAAACCCAATGATAGATCGAGGCCTTTTCCTTTCCGATCCGAACCGGAATTGAAAATTTTCCCGCAGCCCTATCCGATTCTATGTCCCTGATATTGTTGATGTTTAATACTGCAATAGAAAAAAACCCGCAGCTCATTGCCGGTAAGATTTCTTTCCATGAAATCTGGTGCGTAAACAAATAATACGAACCCATTACGCCCACCAATCCAAAAAAAATAAAAACAGATATATCCCCCAAGCCAATGTATCCATAAGGTCTCCTTCCTACCGTGTAACCAATTGCAGCTAAAATACTCAACACTCCTAACCCAAGGAAGGCAAAAATGCTACTCCAATCTGTACCAAACGAAAACCACAAAAGTGAAAGACCACTGACTAAACTCAATCCAGAAAACAAAATGACAGCATTCCTCATCTGAGAGGCTGAAATCGCACCCGATTGAACGGCACGTTGCGGCCCTTTCCTACCGGCATGATCAGCCCCGTTGATAGAATCGCCATAATCATTCGCGAGGTTGGAAAGTACTTGAAGAAAAATGGTGGTGAGGCAACAAAAAGTAAAAATCAAACAATTAAATTGGTGGACACCGGCTGCCAAGAAACTGCCCATGCCAATGCACGAAAGAGACAGCGGCAACGTGCGCAAACGGAATGCACCTATCCAACTTTTTACATCCATAATTCAGATTTACCAATCGTAAATATACAATTGATCTAGAACACCGAAACGATGGTGTGCTTTTGGTGATTGAAAATAAAACTTTCTCTCGCACACTTGTTAAGCAGCAAAAGCCCGATGGGTGATTGAGCTGAAATCGCCAAATAAACCACTTCACCGACAACCAGTTTACCAGCGCTGATAGAAATATAAAAATTATTATTCTCGGTAGTGATCAAGCTGCCCAGCATGGCTCCAGAATGGGTGATCGCTGGATTAATTTTGTCCAGCACCGCTTTCATTTTCATTGCCTCCGAAACTTGAGATGCAGCCTTGTCACGTTCTAATTGCGCCATCGCTCGACCGGTTTCGTACTTATCGCCAGCGCTACTTTTTTCCTCCATGTTGGCCGATGCTTGTGCGCCATCCATGGCTTGACGAGCAAAACTGATTCGTTGCTTCACAAAGTCCATACATTGTGCATGAAGTTGCAACTTTATCTCCACACCATTCATAATTAAATTCCCAATAGCGTCTTCAACTTCACATAACCCGTTTTACTCACCGCTATTTTTGTTCCATCCCGCAAAATCGCCAAGTGAGTTTCTTTTTGATAAGGTTCAATCTTCGTAATCTGATTGATGTGAATAATGTATGAGCGATGCACCCGCACAAACTGTGCAGGGTCTAACGACTGTTCATAAAAATTCATCGTCTTGTTCTTCAAAAACGCACCCTCGGGGGTATGTATTTTCACAAAGTCGTCATCTGCCTCAATGTATTGAATATCATGAACAGGAATGATCTTTACTTTGCTACCAGTCTTTACCACAATCCGATTCTGCTGCGCGGCCGTAGCCGACATAGTATTAAGTACGCTTTCCATACGTTGCGGAGCAGTGGGTGACACCTTACTCTTCCACTTGAGCACTGCTTCGCGGAACCGCTCTTCGGAGACTGGCTTCAACAAATAGTCAACTGCATTTGCTTCGAAAGCCTTGATCGCATAAGAATCATAAGCCGTAATAAAAATGACGGACGGTTTTGCGTCTACCAACTCCAGCATTTCAAACCCGTTGATCTTTGGCATCTGAATATCCAGAAAAATTAAATCCGGCTGATGCTGTTGGATCGCCTTTACTCCTTCAAAACCATCGCCACATTCTTGCACCACTTCGATATCATCAAAATATTTCAAATAGGCTTTGATGACTTCCCGCGCCAGCGGTTCATCATCTATTAAAATTACCTTAGTCATGCTACTTCGCGTTTGTAAATAGAAATGTTTTATCTAAAAGTGCCCTCAGCTTGCTGCAAAATTAGCTTCTTAGCACTCAGTATTTTTCGGGTAAAATAAGTCGCACAATAAATTTATTCTCTTCCATACGGATCGTCAGCAAATCGTTTCGCGAGTACAGTAAATAAAGTCTTCGCCTCAAGCCACTCAATCCAAAACCACTCCCCTCTACTGGCTGCATGTCTTCGTCAAATGGATTTGATATTTCTATTGACAAAGAATCTCCTTCGCGTTGGGTGTGTAGGTCGATCACGACTTTGTCGGTTGTGCCATACAATCCAAACTTGATGGCATTTTCTACCAGAGGCTGCAACAAGAGAGGTGGAATCAACCACAACTGAATTTGCTCGTCCAAATTCATGCGCACTTCCAAGCGATGGCCAAACCGGACTTTCTCTATCGACAAATACAATTGTAAGTAGGTGACCTCTTGCGCCAAGGTAATCCACTGCTCATCGGCACGTCTTAATGTAGCGCGCAAAAAATCTGAAAGCTGCTGCACCATTTCGCGCGCTTTCGAAGGCTGCACCAATATCAACGCGTTGATGGAGTTTAAACTGTTGAACAAAAAATGGGGCTGCAACTGAAGTTGTAATTTTTGCAGTTCAGCTTCTTTCACCAACGCTTCGGTGGCTACTTGGTGGCTCGCAGACTCTTCCAACTCCTTCACTTGTTTTCTGAAAAGTAACGTCATACTCCAACCACACGCGATCAAAAAATTTGCGCCCACGCGGATTGGATAAGATCGTTGAAAAAAAAGAGTATAATCAACATTTAATTTATCCAAAATTTCTAATGTCTGATAGGAAAGCCAATAACAGCCCCACGCCACCACCAAACTCAACCCAAATACAAATTGATACTTACTTGTTTTGGGTGTATACCTTGAAATGATCAATTCAAGTAACGCGCACGAAAGCACAATCCAGTTGACTGATATCAGCGCATCGTATGCCGATAAATTTAGCTCAACGCCAAACCATTGATTTAATAACCAGGTTTGAAAGCAGCCCCAGATTACTACCGAACCCACAATGGGCGAAGCCCTTTTTATTCTACGCGAAAGCCGGGAGTCCATATCAGCAGGAGCCAATTAATAGACTTGCCTTCGCATGAACGACTTTCAAATAGGCGCGCACATCTTTGGGCTCAGCCGTGGAAGAATAAATTTCGTCACCATCTTGCATTGAGTGAATGGGGCAGATATCAACTATGTTAATGAACTTCCAAGTTACGGTTTCTTTCCGATCGTTCACAAAAGAACACTCACCCAGCCGGCCCAAAATGCTTGCTTTCTCTTTGGCCCAATCAAACTCGTCAGCCCTTATCAACCGGAGTTGTTCGTCAAATTGTGGAGCGTGGTTTCCGTCACCGCTCACAACTTGATAGACAAACTTAGCCAAATACCATTTCATGTTCGTTGTAGTTGTTAGTGACTAGTTGGCAATACGCTACTTTAAAAACTTTTTATTTCCACACCACCGAAGATACACACACCCGTCAGCACCAGTTTTTTATTAGGTGAATAAGCCGAAGGATCTTTGCGCTTGTCTTCAACTCCACCCATTATGGCCGTGATGTTTGACTTCACTTCCCAGTTGGCGGGGACAATTAATTTTGCGCCACCAAAAACGGAAACAACATCTACTACTACTGTGCCTTCAATATCGGACTGCGACAAATCGAGATCGGAGCCGCCAAAGATGGAGGTCATTTGCCCGCCCCTAAAATTCTTAGAAAAAACCCTCCGATGCACGCCACCAAAAATGGAGGTGATGTCAATTCGCTCTTCGCCATGAGCAGCGTCTCCTAATTCACTTTTTTTTTCGCTATCCGTCCAGCTATTTCTTGCTTCACTGGCCGATTTGGAAAGAACTGATCTAAATAAAATAAGCACACCAATTGAAATCACAATCACTGGAAAAACATATCTGCGCACTTCAAAATCAATCCCTGGTATATCTTCAATCAAGAAAAACGAACCGACAATGATCAACACAATCCAGCCAATGCCCTGAAAATTTTTGCGGATACCCACCGCTATGCCTATGACAATCAACAACGACTTCCAAGAGACGAGCCAGTATGGTACGAGGTCAAAGTCAAGTCGGTCGAGCAACAATAATGTACCCGCTGTTAATACGATCAACCCAATCCAGAAGCTACCTCCGTATTGTTTCAAGTTTTGCTTTTCCATAATCGATAATTGTGTTATTGTTTATCAAAAGTAGCGCGCCAAATGCATTTGTTGATAGCATCATTAGGCTAACGGAAGGAAAAACTCGGTGAAACCCGAAGTTGGAGGGGGTGAAAATGGGTCGTGGGTTGCCAATTAAAAGTCATTTGGGCTTGCCCGATTTTGTCATTCAGGGGGGCGTGCCCCTGCGAGGCGCAGAGGCCGGGCTTTGCGCTGCAATCCGCGCGAGGCGCCTACCAACCGCACAGGCAGGCGCGGGATTTCCACTTCAATCCCTCACGCATGCCAGTACGGAGGTTATCGTTACCCCAAAAATCAAATGTGCAATGATGATGTTAAAGAAGAAACTACCATCAAATATTTTACTTAAATTACCTTCTTTAAATAGCTGAATCAACTAAGCAATGCCGCTAAGCCTGAACGAAATCCGCAAACGCGCAACTGAGTTTTCAAAAGAATGGGAGAACGTTTCAGATGAGCGTGCAGAAGCGCAGACTTTTTGGAATAATTTTTTCAATGTTTTTGGAGTGTCTCGTAAACGTGTGGCAACATTTGAGAAACCAGTAAAGAAAGCCGATGGTCACCAAGGCTTTATCGACTTACTTTGGAAAGGCATCGTACTGGTAGAACACAAAAGTAAAGGCAAAGACTTAGATACCGCTTACAAACAAGCTAAGGAGTACTTCCCCGGACTTAAGGATCAAGAACTTCCAAGATATATTGTCGTTTCCAATTTTCAGGATATAAAACTCTATGACTTAGAGAACTCAACAGAATCAGAATTTAAGCTCAAAGATCTCTACAAAAACATAAATCTGTTCGGATTCATTAGTGGCTATCAACAAAGAGTCTATAAAGATCAGGAACCCGTAAACATAAAGGCAGCCGAATTGATGGGTGATCTCCACGATGCTTTGTTAGCTAATGGCTACGAAGGACATGAGTTGGAGGTTATGTTAGTAAGGTTATTGTTCTGTCTTTTTGCAGAAGACACTACCATTTTTGATAAGCAGCAATTCACCGAGTACATAGAATTACGAACTAAAGAAGATGGAAGTGACTTAGGAATTCACTTAGGGCAATTATTTCAGACGCTTAATAGAGCAGAAGATAACCGCCAGAAGAATTTAGATGAACAGGTAGCAGCGTTTCCTTATGTAAACGGTTCTTTGTTTTCCGAACCTCTTAATCTTGCATCATTCAATAGTGATATGCGCAAGAAGTTATTGACGTGCTGTTACTTTGATTGGAGTGTTATTTCCCCGGCAATCTTTGGTTCAATGTTTCAGAGTGTAATGAACCCCAAAGAACGAAGAAATTTGGGAGCACATTACACAAGTGAGAAGAATATTCTAAAACTCATTCAAGGACTATTTTTAGATGAGCTAAGGCAAGAATTTGAAAGCATCAAAACCAATAAGAGTAAGCTAGAAAAGTTTCATGAGAAGGTTTCAAAATTAAAATTCCTTGATCCTGCTTGCGGCAGCGGGAACTTCTTAATCATTACTTATAGAGAGCTTCGCTCACTTGAACTAGATATTCTTAAAATACTTTTCAAGGGCCAGTTTGTTACAGACGTGAGCACACTAAGTAAAGTGGATGTAGATGCTTTCTATGGCATTGAGTATGAGGAATTCGCTTCGCAGATTGCCACCGTGGCAATGTGGCTAATGGATCACCAAATGAATATGCGCCTTTCAGCCGAGTTTGGTGAATACTATAAGCGACTGCCTTTGAAGAAAAGCGCCACAATAGTTCATGGAAATGCTTTGAGGATTGATTGGCAGAGTCTTCTCAATCCTTTGAATAGCGTAGATATTGAAGTTGAGCATGCTAATGTGTATGTTGTAAATGAGCCAGAACCGGTCTATAGGGAACTGAATGTAAAGGTTAAGACCTATAAAATTCACAAAGGCTCTATACCGGAATCTAGAAAAAGAATTACGTATGACTACATATTGGGAAATCCACCATTTGTCGGGAAGCATTTAATGACGAAGGAGCAGGATTCTGATATGGGATATATTTTTAGTGGCGTCAAAAGCTCTGGTCTTCTTGATTATGTTACCGCTTGGTATTTGAAAGCAGCCCAATTAATTCAAGGGACAACCATAAGAGTTGCGTTTGTTTCAACCAATTCAATTTCGCAAGGCGAACAAGTTGGAATATTATGGAATGAACTTTTGAAGTATGGCATAAAAATTCACTTCGCCCATCGAACCTTCAAATGGTCTAATGAAGCTAAGGGCAACGCAGCCGTATTTGTCGTTATTATAGGTTTTTATCAAGAATCCGAAAAATTGAAAATCAGCGAAAAAAATCTTTATGACTATCCTGATATAAAGGGCGAAACACTAGTGATAAAAGCCAAGAACATAAACCCATATTTGGTAGCAGCCGATGATGTGATAGTCAATTCCTCAACAACACCCATCAGTAGTGTTCCCTCCTTAATTTATGGCAATAAAATAGTTGACGGTGGCTTCTTTTTGTTTACTCAAGATGAAAAGGTTGAATTTCTTACAAAAGAGCCGAGAGCAAAAAAATTCTTTAAAGAGATAATAAGTGGTGAGGAATTTTTAAATAATAAAAGAAGATATTGCTTATGGCTTAAAGATGCAGACCCTTCTGAGCTGAAACTTCTTCCGGCAGTTTTGAATAGAATTAATCTGGTGCGCGAGTTCAGGCAGAAGAGTATTAAGGCAGCTACAAGAGCCAAAGCTTCAATCCCTTCCCAATTTGCTGAGTATCGCCAACCAAATAGCGATTACTTAATAATTCCTCGTACGAGTTCCGAAAATAGGAGATATATACCATTCGCTTTTTTTACCAAAGATTTTATCGTTAATGATAGCTGCACAGCTTTACCAAAGGCATCCCAATTTCATTTTGGTATTCTGACATCAGAAATGCACATGTGTTGGGTCAGACATGTTTGTGGACGACTAAAAAGTGATTATAGATATTCAAATAACCTTGTTTACAATAATTTCCCTTGGCCGATTGACTTGCCAAAGCAAAAAATTCAAGGCGTCCAGAAGCTTGCATCGCAAGTTCTAAAGGTTAGAGAAAGATACTCTAAAAGTTCCTTATCTGATTTATACGATCCACTTACCATGCCTGCTGACCTTGTCCGTGCTCATCAAGATTTGGATAAATTTGTAGATACGTGTTATCGTCCTCAACCATTCGATACTGAAATGCAGCGCATTGAGTTCTTATTTGATCTTTACAAACAGTACACACAACCATTGTTTGGTAGCGAGAAAAAGAAAAGAGGAAAAAAGTAATCCCCTAGTATTCTTCACCAACGAAATTGATAACAACCTGTCTTCGCAAAGCGGCAAAACGTTAGCTCTTAAATTATGAATCAAAAATTAGCCCATATTTCAGTTTTAGTTCACGACTACGATGACGCTATTGAATTTTATACTCAAAAATTGAATTTCGACTTAGTCGCGGATGAAAGATTGAGTGAAACAAAAAGATGGGTTTTGGTCAAACCTAAGGGAGAGGGAGAATGTTCTATTTTGTTAGCTAAAGCAGACGGACAAAATCAGAAAACATTTGTTGGTAACCAAACAGGTGGACGAGTCTTCTTATTTCTGACCAGCGACAATTTTGACAGAGACTTCATGAATTTAAAGAGACATAATATAAAAATCGTAAGGGAGCCCTCAGACGAATCTTACGGCCGTGTGGCAGTTTTTGAAGATCTGTATGGTAACAAGTGGGATTTAATTGAGCCTAAGTAATCGCGCCATCCATGCCTTTGTTGGTATTCTTCACCAACGAGATTGATAACAACTCACTCTGCAATCTTCTCAACAATTTCGTTATCCAACGGCTTTACTTTAGAAGGAAAGAAGCCAACCACTTTTCCGGTTTTGTCAATCACGTATTTGCAAAAATTCCACGAAGGTGATTTGCCCGATTTGGCCTCGAGCCATTTGTAGAGAGGAGCTTTGTCTTTGCCCTTCACGGATATCTTATCAAACATCTGAAACTTTACTCCATAGTTTTTTTGGCAGAAGGTGGCAATCTCTGCGCTGCCCCCCGGCTCTTGCCATAAAAAATTATTCGCAGGGAAACCCAACACCGTTACTTTGTCGCCATACAACTCGTGGAGTTTTTCTAAATCTTCGTATTGGTACGTATAGCCGCATTTCGAGGCCGTGTTAACAATCAATAAATTTTTTCCTTTGTATTGCGCAAAGTCAACTTCTTTTCCATCCAGTCCTTTCATTTTGAAGTCGTAGATCGAACCTTGGGCGTCTTTCTGAGTGACACCGGATAATTTGCTGGAAAGAAATGATGCAAGGCTCATACAAGCGGCTATTAAGATAATGATCAATAAAATTTTAGACCTGTTTTTCTTCATGTTAAGAAAGTTGACAACCGACAAAGAGTTGGAACATCAATTGAATCGTGTCAACTACAAATTTACAATTCCGCGGCAATCTCTCCCGGATTAACTCCCGAAGCAAAAAACTTCACACTTCCATCGGGTTTCACCAAGTACTTACAAAAATTCCAGCTCGGCTCTTTACCCGTTTTCTCCTTCAGATATTGATAGAGCGGATGTTGATCGCTTCCCTTCACAGAAATTTTTTCAAACATCTGAAAGGTAACTCCGTAATTCTTCTTACAAAAAGTGGCAATCTGTGCATTGCTGCCCGGCTCTTGTCCACCAAAATTATTAGCGGGAAAACCAAGAACGGTCACTTTGCTTCCAAACTTTGCATGTAATTCTTGCAAATCTGCATACTGAGGAGTGTAGCCACATTCGGAAGCCGTGTTTACAATCAATAACGTTTTTCCTTTGTACTGCGAAAAATCAATTGTTTTCCCTTCCAGCGAGCTGATTTTGAAATCGTAAAGTGTAGCGGTAGTCATAGGCGTTAAAAACAGAAGTAAGGCGAATAGTTTCATATCAGCAAAAATTTAACTTAAGAACACCTTATTCCTGAATTTGTTACTACTTCCTATAATCCAACGCGGGCTTGCGAGTGCCAACTAACGGATCATACACAAAGTTCTCTCCGCGCACTTTTTTCAACTCCTTCCAAGATTCCTCAATCACTTTTGGTGAATTGTACAAATCCATAATCGTGAGCGTCATGGCTTTTGCAGCCACTATCATTCCCTTCGAGCCGATAGAAGTTCCACCAGCCGCTACTGCCTGCCAACTGTGTGCAGCCGTGCCGGGCA
>JBBSCN010000089.1:0-12054 GCA_038250265.1 Cytophagales bacterium
AAAGAAGTTGATGCGATTCTAGCGCAAGTGGTGCTGGAGGGTGTAACCACAGAAGAGCTTGAAAAAGTAAAAAATCAAGCAGAAGCTAGTCTAAAATTTGGTGAGGTAGAAGTGATGAACCGCGCCATGAACTTGGCTTTCGCTTCGCTTTCCGGAGATGCGAACTTGATAAACCGGGAAGCGGAAATCATGGAAGGTATTTCGTTGGCCGACATGAAGCGAGTAGCTGGTTCTATTTTGAGAGAGGAGAATGCGAGTGTGATGTATTACAATGCAACAAAATAACAAATGAAATTGCGCGTAGGCCTTGGCTTTGATGTACACCAATTAGAAAAAGGTAGAGACTTTTGGTTGGGTGGAATTAAACTGCCTTCAGAAAAAGGAGCCGTTGGCCACTCCGATGCCGATGTATTGATCCACGCCATTTGTGATGCCTTGTTGGGTGCGGCCAATCTACGCGACATTGGGTTTCATTATTCGAATAACGATCCTCAATGGAAAGGAAAAGACTCGAAATACTTTTTGAGCGATGTAACAAAAAAACTTTTAGAAAAAGGTTGGGTAATTGAAAATGTGGATTGCACAATCGTTTTAGAAAACCCCAAGATCAACCCACACATTAGCGAAATGAAAAAGGTGTTGGCCCCGCTGATGAACCTCACGGAAGAAGACGTTTCTATAAAAGCCACAACCAACGAAACAATGGGTTATGTGGGTAGGGAAGAAGGCGTGAACGCGATGGCCGTGGCGCTGATTAGAAAAGAGTAATCGTTTAAAAAATCGTCATCACAATTTGTGATGATCGTCAACACTTGTTAATGTCCCTTCAACTCATTCAAACAGAAGATGGCTCTAGTTCATTGATGCATTTGGGTTTGAATGAGACCTATCATTCAACTCATGGGGCGATACAAGAATCAAAACATGTTTTTATTGAGGGTGGACTAATGTCCTTACTTCAAGCTAACATAAAAGAAATTTCTATTTTAGAAATCGGCTTTGGAACCGGATTAAACGCGTTGCTCACATTTCTGAAAACCAAACCACTCGATATAAAAGTCTACTATTACGCCATTGAGGCATTTCCACTGGGTGAAAAAACTTTGTCAGGACTGAATTATTCGCAACTTTTAAATTCAGCAACCGAGTTTGACGCCATTCACGATTGCCCATGGGATGAGCCAGCAAACATTTCAACTAATTTTAATTTGTATAAACGAGCAGCAAAAGTTCAGGACGAATTTCTAGAACCCAAAAAGTTCGACTTGGTTTACTTCGATGCCTTCGCGCCCAACAAGCAACCTGAAATGTGGGGGCTTGATGTTCTAACGAAAGTAGTGACCGCTATGAAACCTCAGGGAGTTTTTGTTACCTACTCGGCCAAAGGCCAACTAAAAAGGGATTTGAGTTCGTTAGGGTTAACGGTAGAAAAAATTCCAGGCCCACCGGGTAAAAGAGAAATGATTAGAGCAATTCTTAATTTATGATTCTGGAATGGAGATTTTTGATTTATGCTCCTTATCTAAAGAGAATGAGGGCTACGTACTTCTAACCCAGCGCCTCTACTTCCTCTACTTCTTCAGGCATCATCTTCTTGAAAAGATTTTCGATTCCGGCTTTTAAGGTGATTGTTGAAGATGGGCAACCGCTGCAAGAGCCTTGTAAGGCGACCGTCACTTTTTTACCAACTAGCGAGTGAAACGTAATTGCGCCACCATCTTGCTCAACCGCGGGGCGGATGTACTCATCCAAAATGTTTTTTATTTTTTTTATTACCTCCGTTTCTTCTTGCTGTTCAACTTCGGGAGCCTTTAGGTCTAAGATCAACTTGCCCGAATCTAGAAAACCCAGAATGTGTTTTTTGATGGTCTCCTGAATCTCAATCCATTCCACATCTTCTTTTTTGGTAACGGTAATAAAGTTGCTCATGTAAAATACCCGATCTACAAACGGGTACATGAAAAGCTCTTGCGCCAACGGTGCGTTTTCAGCTTCCGCGGGACTTGGGAAATCAAAACTCATGCCTTCCGGCACCAACATCTCATTGACCACAAATTTAAGTGAATTGGGGTTGGGATTTGACTCTAAATAAATATGAATGGCTTTGGGCGCTGCTTTTAACATGGCAATTGTTGTTTTTGAAAGAACAAAAGTACGGAAATTAAGTTCGGTTTTTCAGGGACATGAAAAAGCTAACAACATAACTTCGAGCGAACATCGGCCCAGGATGGAAGCGGCACCCCGCACCTCGCGCCTCGCGGGGGAGGAGTATAGCGGACAGCCTGTACGGCCGCCAAAAAAAGTTAAAAAATTATTCTTCCCCCTTTGTCAATTCGCCCTCCCATTTGCTCACCACAGCAGTGGCAATGCTATTGCCTACTACGTTGGTGGCGCTGCGCCCCATATCGAGCAATGGATCGATGCCCAACAACAAAGCCAAACCCGCTTCGGGAATGTTGAAGGTAGCGAGTGTTCCAGCAATCACCACAAGAGATGCGCGCGGCACACCCGCAATTCCTTTACTGGTGAGCATGAGCACCAACAGCATACTGATTTGTGTGGCAATGGGTAAATCAATTCCGTAGGATTGCGCGATGAACAGCGAGGCGAAGGTCATGTACATCATGCTGCCATCTAAGTTGAATGAGTAGCCGAGTGGCAACACGAAGCTCACGATTTTATCTTTGCAACCAAATTTTTGGAGTAACTCCATCGTTTTGGGAAAGGCTGCTTCGCTGCTGCTGGTGCTAAAAGCCAACACAATTGGTTCGCGCATTTTTTTCAAGAGTACTAGCACGCGTTTGCCGATGACGAGCGAACCCGCTAATGCCAGCACGATCCACAAAATCAAAAGCCCTAAATAAAACTCGGTGATGAAGATGGAATAGGTTTTTAAAATGCCTAAGCCTTGTTTGGCAATGATAGCTGCCATGGCACCGAATACAGCCACGGGCGCAAAATTCATTACATAGCCAGTCACTTTTAAAATGACATGTGCGATGGCATCCATTGCTTTGATCACGATCTTGCCTTGTTCACCAATGGCAGCGGTCGCTACGCCAAAGAAAAGTGAGAACACCACAATTTGCAGGATTTCATTTTTGGCCATTGCGTCTATTACACTAGCAGGAAATACATGGTATAGAAAATCTTTGAGCGAAAGTCCGCCATGCGAGAGACCGAGATCAGTGCCTGCATCAGGCAGTGGCAAATTCATGGCAACGCCCGGTTGAAAAATATTTACCAAGATCATGCCCAACAACAAACTGGTGAGCGAAGCACCAACGAACCACAACAATGTTTTTCCGCCAATGCGTCCGACAGAATTGATGTCGCCCAATTTGGCAACTCCTACTACCAACGTTGTAAATACCAATGGGGCTACGATCATTTTAATCAATCGTAGGAAAACATCGGCTAGAATAGAGAACGGTTCTACTTTTTTATCGCGAGCAGATATGATCATGCTGCGCTCTTTGACGATTGTTTTCTTTTGTTGCTCTAATGCTATTGTTTGCAGGCTATCCGTTGTTTGTGATAATTGATGTTGAACTTGTTGAAGAGTGACTTCGATGGACTCCAGTTTTTTGTTTTCCTCGAATACATAATTTTTATTTAGTATGAAGCCAAGGCCTATGCCTATTACTAGGGCGATGATGATGTAGAGCGTGAGTTTGCTTTTCTTTTTGGGTGTATTCTGTACTTCCATTGAACGCAAATTAGTTGGAGTTATCGCGCAATATCGAAAAAATGCTTAGTAATTAAAGAAAGGGCTTACTTTCGTATTGGCTTTTTTTAGGAGTTTTTTGGTATATTCACACACTATAAGGCGGCCATTTCTTAAATAACGCTTCTGCCGCTGCTTTTTCTGTAAAGTTGTGTTTCACCTAAACCCGGAAGTCATGAATTTTAAACCAGAAATGAAATCGAAAGAAGAACTAATGGCTGCGCTGCCAACCTACGAATCAGTTTCGAAGTATATGGTAAAAGCAAAAGACCTGATTACGTTTGGTCCTGACCAGAGTATTGAAGAGGTCATTGATATTATTATTGAGAAAGGGATATCGGGTGCCCCCGTGTTGGATGATAAAAAGAAACTGGTTGGAATAATCTCCGAAAAAGATTGCTTGCGGATTATTGTCGATCAGGCCTATCACAACTTACCTTCTTCTGCCCGCAAGGTTTCAGATTATATGACCGCTAAAGTGAAGACGCTGGAATCTAGTAGCGATATTGTGGAGGCTGCCAACGAATTTTTGAGTACGCCTGTCAGGAGGCTACCGATTGTGGAAAATGGAGTGATGGTTGGTCAAATCAGCCGCAGGGATATTTTAAGGGCTTCGAAAAATATTAAGGCCACTACTTGGTAGCCGGGATCTTTTGCAAAAAAACAGCCGCTACAATGTAGCGGCTGTTTTTGTTAGTGCGATTTCAGGGTTTGCTTCAATTTCTAATTTGATAACCAACAAAGATGAACACCTTCTTTTGTCAGGATAGGGTTAAATTAGAATAAAGAAAAGAATACTACCCCTCCAGACTATTTTGTCACAGTAACCGTAGTAGGATGAACTGTTATAATTTGTGTAAAAATTCCGATTAACCCATCAACGAAAGACCGTTGTGTATTGATGGTGTAATCGGTAGCACCACCTGCCATGGCTTTTGAATCTACACTATTGAGAGGCACCAGTCCGAAAAGGATATACCACTGCTTAGCTTGTTCGGAGGTACTTCCTTTTGCTCCTGTACCAACAATATGGTTGATCGAGTCGCATGAAGTCAAAAAGATACTACTTACAAGTAGTACCATAGCAAAGAATTTTATTTTTTTCATAGGGTTTATTTTTTTTAAAAATACTAGATACCCCCTATACTTCCAATAGAAGATTCAATTTTTTTGGCATTTTTTTTATACTCTTTCTGAGTTAAAATAAAATCAAATTCTATCTTTCTACTATCGCTGGTAGTACCGGTGGTTATTAGTTTGATATTGACATAGTTTTCATTGAATAATATGTATTGGTAAAAAGGAATTCCCCGGTAGATAAACTCGGCTTTGTTTACAGACTGCCATTTTTTAGCTGCGTTAAAAACTGAGTCGGGGTTTGTATGAATGCGTCTAAGATCTACTTCACTCCATCCTGATACATCTAGGATCGATAAAGAAGCCTCATTACTTACGGTATCATAGTAAAGCTCTTTTACTTTAATTTGACTGGAAACAGCGCTCAGGGCTGTTTTTAATTTTCTTGAAATAGAATCTTCTTTTTTCTGAATCGCAACCCATCCTATCGGGATTTGAATTGTAATTCGCGTAGCGGAATCCTTAAAAAACTCTCCCAAAAGGGATTTATCTATTCTAAATTGAATATCGTCAGACTTATTTTTTCGTTGACTACAACTCAAAATAAGTAACAGAGCAAGTAGAAGTAGGGGTATGTTTTTCGTCATAAATAAAAAAACCTCAGATTTTTCTGAGGTTTTCAGTGGGAGCTGAGGGGTTCGAACCCCCGACCCTCTGCTTGTAAGGCAGATGCTCTGAACCAGCTGAGCTAAGCTCCCATGCGCTGAAACTATCCCAATAAGTAGCGGGAAAAGCTCCGATTTTTAAGGACTGCAAAGGTAAAAGAGAATTCTATTTGTGCAAAAAAATTATTTCCAATGGTCGTATTGCATGTACTTGGCAGCTTCCAACGCAATTTCCTTCCCCTGAAGCTTCTCCACTATGTAGAAGGACATATCAATCCCTGCAGAAACCCCTGCCGAAAGGACAATCTTGCCATTGTCTACCCACCGCTTTTCAGGCGATATTTTGGTGTTGGGTGCTATTTTTTCCCATCCGTCCACGGCCATAAAGTGGGTGGTCGCCTCTAGGTTTTCAAGTAACCTGGCTTTCGCCAAAATGAGTGCCCCGGTACAAACGGACAATACGAGTTCAGCTTTCACAAAATGGCTTTTGATCCACTCGAGCATCACCGGATTGTCCATCTCCTTTCTAGAGCCAAACGGTTTGCCATCAGCATCATACCCACCGCCACCAGGAATCAAAAAGATATCGGGCGTGGGGCAATTTTCAAACGTATAAGTGGGTGTAACAATCAATTTGTTTCGGGCGCTCACGGGCGAGGTTTCTGCCACCGTGAAAACTTCATAAGGTTCGCCCAGTTGGCGTTTTCCCGTAATTGAAAACACTTCGAAGGGGCCGGCAAAGTCAAGCACCTCAACTTGATCGAAAAGAACTATTGCTATTTTTTTCATTAACTGGAGTTACGCAAATTTACTAAGTTCATGTCAGGCTGAGCCAGTCGAAGCCTATTCGGAAGCTCCAATAATCCGTTTTCGACAAGCTCAAACTGACAACAATTAACGTTCTGCATAACTCCAGTTCATTAACTAACGTGTAAACCAAACTTTTTTTCTTCTATTGTGATTAGGGAAGCATACAAAGATGCGGCAAAATTTTATCTTGGGTGGTTCGGCAAGGGATAGTAACGAAAAGCCCTGCTTTGCAAGGGGCCGCGGGCGGGGCAGGCTTGTAGTGGATAGCCCGGCCCGAGTGAGTGATGGCAATGAGCGCTGGTGACGAGTTGTGCCGCCAAGAAAATTGAAAACAAAGTGAGTATGAATTATAAACTTTTTGGACAATCGGGGTTGCGGGTATCAGAATTGTGCCTAGGCACCATGGGCTTTGGCACTGAATGGAAGTGGGGTGCAGATAAAGATCAAAGCAAAAAAATATTTAACGCTTACGCGAATGCAGGGGGCAACTTTCTGGACACCGCCAATCGGTATACCGAGGGCACTTCCGAAAAATTCTTAGGGGAATTCATCGCTGCGGATCGCGATCATTTTGTATTGGCCACCAAATATTCACTACGTGATCGGTCGGGTGATTTGAATTTTGCAGGCAACCACCGCAAGAACATGATGCGCAGCGTGCAAGAAAGTTTGAAACGCCTGAACACCGAATACATTGACTTGCTGTGGGTACATATCTGGGACAGTTGGACGCCCACCGAAGAGATCATGAAGGGGTTGGAGGATTTGATCGCTCGTGGATTGGTTCATTATATCGGCATCAGTGACACGCCTGCGTGGATCGTGAGCCAAGCAAATACGATGGCGCAGTTGCGTGGATGGAATCAGTTCGTGGGCTTACAGATTGAATACAGTTTGATTCAACGCACAGTAGAAGCGGAGCTGATGCCGATGGCAAAAGCGTATGGCATGACGGTGACGCCCTGGGCACCGTTGGCGGGTGGGGCGTTGACTGGAAAGTATTTGAAAGGGGATAAAGGCCGCTTGTCAGAAACGAGTGGGCGTTTGGACGAGCGCTCTACATTGATCACAAAAAAAGTGGTGGAGATTTCCGAGCGACTCGGAGTTTCTGCTTCGCAAGTAGCGATTAATTGGACACGGCAAAATAGAAATCAAAGTGTAATCCCGATTGTGGGTGCAACTAAAGAATCTCAATTAAACGATATACTTGGTTGTTTGAAGTTCGAACTTCCCGTAGAGGTAATGCAAGAGCTTCATGAAGTTTCAAAGATAGAACTTCCCTTTCCTCATAAATTTTTTCAGGAGGCAGGCGTTCAAGATGTGCTGTATGGAGGAGTGAAGGATAAGATGGTGGATAGTCGGTATTGAAAAGTAGGCAATTGGCAAAATGGTGGCTGAGCCAATTTTTAGCTGAAAGAAAATTTGAATTTTTATTCGTGTATTTGTGGCAATTAGAAAATGGTAACGCTCACTTTTTATACTTACAAAAGAGGTTTTGGCTGGCTCGGCTTCTTAGCAATGGGTTGGATGCGTGTTCCATTGTTATTAGACAATCGAATTACTTTTTGGAAGCTGATGGGTGTTGGGCAACCGGGTTTTAAACCGCAAGGCAATGGAAGCGAATGGGCGATGCTGATTGTTTGGAAAAGTTCTCCTCAAACAAATACGTGGTGGCAAAAAATACTGAAGGCAAAAGCTTCTGCTGTCGATTTTCAATTGCAGCCTTTGTTTGGTCATGGATTGTGGAGCGGCAGAGATCCTTTTGGCCATTTGAAAAGAGATGGGATTCAACCAAAAAAAATTGCGGTGCTTACGCGCGCGTCCATCAAGTGGAGCAAAGCAAAATTATTTTGGCAAAATGTGCCAGCTGTGGCCGATGATCTGAATAGTTCTTTCAAGCCCGAGTTTACGGCTGGCATTGGAGAGATACCGTACATCCGTCAAGCTACTTTTAGTGTGTGGAGCAGTGAGCAAGAAATGAAAAACTTCGCCTACCAAAACGAAGCCCACAAAAAAGTAATTGAAATGACGAAGCAGCACAATTGGTATACAGAGGAATTGTTTTATCGGTTTGCCGTGGTTTGATTCACCACTAGAACGAGCAGGCGAGTTTCAAGTGAGTCGCAATATAGTCCTGCTGGGAAAAAGAGAGTAGAGGCAAGGAAGAAACATGCCAAGAAAAAGAGTGTCTAAAACTCTTTTCCTTTATTCATTCGAATCATCTCCGGATATCCTTTCTCCACTGCCAACGCTTCGACCGCCATCAATATGAGTTTTGTTTTTGTCTGCGCTGTTTTGGCGCTATCTATCCATTTGCTGAAATATTTTTGGTGCGAGCCAGTGAGTGTTTTAAAATATGCCAACACACTAGGTTCATCTTTTAAGCACGGCATCATATCGGGCGACAAAGCAAATTTGTCACTATCAACTTCCATTACAACCTTTAGTTTGTCGAATTGCCGTTTGCCCAGTACTTTGCGCATAGTGGCATTGATGGGTAAGATAAAATCACCTTCACCCATTGGTATTAATGCAACCTGTTTCAGTTTATATGCATTAAGCGAGCCCTTCACCCGAAACGAAACTTTACTGTCCTTCAACTTCTTCGCTTGCGCAGCTAAAATCATAATATAGCTCCAGCCGATTTTCTCGCCTTTTTTGTCGAACTTTTGAATGATGATGTTGAAGGACAGCATTGTTTGTTGCAAGTGGCCTCAAGTTATTAAACCTCATTAAGAAAATAAAAATCCTTTTCTTTGCGTCCTTTCATTAACACCAGAAACTCTTAGAGCGAATCCTTATGATTATTGTTCTGTTGATTGCCACGTTAGTGATGGGCTTCTATTTTTTTATGCAAACGGCCGTGTTTGGCGCCAACCCCACAGGCGAGCGATTAGCGCGCATCGAAAAGTCTGCCAATTACAAAAATGGAGCTTTTCAAAACTTGAGTGTCACGCCAATTCAATCCGAAAAATTTTCGGTCTGGAAAACATTGGTGAGATATTTCAATTCACCCAAAACCTCCGAGCCAGCGCAGGCACTTCCATCCATCAAAACAGATCTTAAAAATTTAAGTAACGAACAGCCTGCTCTCATTTGGTTTGGGCATTCTTCTTACTTCATCAAAATAAATGGAAAGAATATTTTGGTAGATCCCGTGTTTAGCGGAAATGCCTCACCAGTTTCTTTGTTCACGGCTAATTTCAAAGGGTCGAATGTTTTCAGTGGAAATGACTTCCCCGACTTGGATGTTATTTTAATAACGCACGATCATTACGATCACCTCGACTATGAGACCATTCTCGAATTGAAAGCGAAGACTAAATTGTTTTGCACTTCGCTTGGAGTAGGTGCCCATTTAGAGCGGTGGGGAATACCTCCTGATAAAATTGTGGAATTTGATTGGTGGGAGAGCAAGCAGCTTTTTCCTGACCTTGAGTTGACGGCTACACCCGCGCGCCATTTTTCGGGTCGTGGTTTTGCGCGATACAAATCATTGTGGTCGTCATTTGTAGTGAGAACGCTAACACATAAGCTTTTCTTAGGTGGCGATTCGGGCTATGATACTCATTTCAAAACTATCGGAGAAAGATTTGGACCCTTCGACTTAGCCTTACTTGAATGCGGGCAATACAATGAAGATTGGCCTTACATCCACATGATGCCCGAACAAACGGTGCAAGCAAGCATCGACTTGCAAGCGGCCGTGTTAATGCCGGTGCATTGGGGCAAGTTTAAACTGTCGCTGCACACATGGAAAGAACCCATTGAGCGCGCCTCAAAGGCCGCAACCGAAAGAAATGTGAAGACAACGACTCCGAAAATCGGCCAGCCTGTTTTGCTGGGCGTAAATTACCCTCACGGTAAATGGTGGGTAAATCTTAAATAGTAGTTTAGTTTTTGGTTGGCAAAAATGCAGTTGACATCGTAAGTAAGTACTTCCATCTGTACTTTATTCTATATTCTAACTCCTGTCTCCTGACTTCTATCTCCTGACTTCTTAATTTAGTAGCTATACAATGTGTTCCGCATTTTACGGGGTAATCATCGCAAAAAAATGATGCTATCTGAAATTACAAAGCGGATGATCGAAAAAAGCAGCAATTGCACCCGCTTGGTTGAAAAGCTTCGATTAAAAAAACTGGTTAGTAGAGAGATTTGTGCCGATAACCGAAGGCAAGTAGATATTGGAATTACCACCAAGGGCTCTCGTCTTGGAAAAAGATAGATGAACAAGCCGAAGGTTGGGTGGCCTCCTTAAAAAATGTGAATGCCATTGAGGCGAAGGAATTGAATAGAATCTTGGACAAGCTGCGGGGCTAGATTTTTTCAATATCTTTTTCAACCGTAGCTTTACAGAATGCAAGATTTCCTTTCCGCGGCTGCGCAATTCATCAACACTACCGCCAGTCATATATTTTTAACGGGCAAGGCGGGTACGGGCAAAACCACCTTTTTGAGGAACCTTTCGCAACTCACCCATAAGTCTCATATTGTAGTGGCACCCACGGGGATTGCGGCCTTGAATGCAGGTGGCGTCACCATCCATTCGCAATTTCTACTTCCTCCTCTTACTTTTTTGCCCGACCGATTTCTTGCTGATGAGGAGAACAGCCGGTTTGTTAATCAAAATACATTGGCGCGCAAACATCCACTCAACAGCGCGCGGAAGCAAGTGTTGCGTTCGATTGATTTGTTGGTAATTGACGAAGTAAGTATGCTGCGGGCGGATTTGCTCGATGCAATTGACTATCGCATGCGGGCGGCACGCGGGAACTTTCGACAAAGTTTTGGTGGAGCACAAGTGCTTTTTATTGGCGATTTGTATCAACTACCTCCCGTAGTGAGAAACGAGGAGTGGGGCAAGCTTAATCAATACTATAAAAGCCCTTGGTTTTATGAGGCGAAGGCACTGGAGCAAGATTCACTTGTTTATATTGAGCTGGATAAAATATTTCGCCAGCACGACTCTGTATTTATTTCGGTTTTAAATAATCTACGAAACAACGAAACCACCGAAGAGGACATAAATCTGCTCAATCAACATTACAAAACGCCAGAAGAAATTCGTGAGGTAAAAGAGGTAATTACCCTTACTACTCACAACTACAAGGCAGATGAGATTAATCAACGTGAGCTGCAAAACCTCAAATCGCCCTCGCATTTTTTTGATGCACATTTGGAAGATGAGTTTCCCGAGAGCATGTATCCAGTATCTGGCCGCCTCGAGTTGAAAGAGGGCGCGCAAATTATGTTCGTTCGCAATGACAATGAAGGAAAAGTATATTTCAACGGTAAGCTCGCAACAGTCAAAGAAATTAAAGAGGATGCCGTTTGGGTAGAGCTAGCGGAAAGCCATAGGAGATATCAGCTAAAGCGGGTACGCTGGGAAAATAAGAAGTATGCGGTGAAGGAAGGAAATGACTTGGAGGAGGATGTGATTGGTACTTTTGAGCAGTATCCAATCAAGTTGGCGTGGGCAATCACTGTGCACAAAAGCCAAGGCTTAACTTTTGATAAGGCAATAATTGACGTTGGACAGGCTTTCGCAGATGGCCAAGTATACGTAGCTCTTTCAAGATTACGCACATTAGAGGGTTTAATTTTGCGCACGCGTATCAATTCTTCTGCCATTAGCACTGATAAGCAGGTAGTGGCTTTCGTACAAAGTAATCATCGACCCGATCAATTGCCAGAGGTAATGAAGGCCAGGCAACAGGAATTTATCCGCTATTTGTTTGAAAAGACTTTTGATTTCAATGCATTGGTAAAAGA
>JBBSCN010000090.1:0-12040 GCA_038250265.1 Cytophagales bacterium
AGTCGGGCTGATGTGATTTGAACAACTTCATTTTTCCGGTTTTCTGAATTTGGTTGTAGGCATGCCAGATCACCGATGCCATTCTTCCCTTGTGATATTCATTAGGGCCGTACACATTAAAGAATTTCAACCCAGCCCAAAAGAACGGCTTTTCGTTTTGTTGTAAAGCCCACACGTCAAAATCTTGTTTCGATTGGCCGTAGGGGTTAAGCGGTTTCAACTTAGGAATAATAGACTCATCATCATCATACCCAAACTCACCCAATCCGTAAGTCGCAGCAGAAGAAGCGTACACCAATGGAATTTGATATTCGATGCATTTCCTCCAAATGGATTTGGTGTATTCTGTATTTAACGTGTTCAGCAGCTCGCTATCAAACTCCGTGGTGTCGGTTCGCGCGCCAATGTGGAAAAGGAATTCTACTGTTTCATAGTGTTGATCTAGCCAAGAAAAAAAAACATCGCGGTCAATTTTTTCTTGAATTTTTAGCCCAATAAGGTTTTTGTTTTTTTCAGCATCATCAAATTTGTCGACTGCAATAATCGCGTTGAAATTGTCCTTATTCAGTCTTTTGATAAGATAACTGCCAATAAATCCAGCTGCTCCGGTAACAATGATCATAGTTTATTCGATTGGGTCAATTACGTGAAAGCCTTCTTTCAGTGCATATTTTTTTAATTTCTGATCGCAAACAATGAACGATTCAACTTCATTGGCAACATAGATAAGGGTAGCCAGCTGAATAGTATCAAGTGCCTTCAAGGGATACTTATCAACCACTTTAAGTGCAGTACGCTTTATCTCGTCATCAAATGAAATGGTTTCAAAAAACGGAAAATCAAGACTGATCTCCATATTTAAGCGTTGGTATTCATTTTTATCGATGTAATTGCTGGAAAGTAATCGTTTTAGTGAGCTGGCACATTCAACATGGGTAATAATGGATACAAAAATCTTATCCGTCTCGGCAAACAGTTTTTTTATTTGGTCACTACCCTTTTCATTTAGGTAGCGCTTAAGCAATGCCGAAGAATCGAAGAACAAATTCATTCTTCGTCACGAATCTGCCGCAAGATTTTTGTGGAGTCGCCACCATTACGAAGCGTAACGGGTTTGACTTCTCGCTTCCAGCCTTGAACAGGCTCTTTAAATGGAATTACCTTGGCAATCGGTTTGCCTTTGCGCACAATTACATAACTCTTTCCTTTCTCTACCTTATCAAAGTATTCACGGGCAGAATTTCGAAGTTCAGTAAATTGTAAATAGTCCATTATTCTGACAGATTTATGACATAAAGATACTGTTTTCGGTTTCTGCGAACAAGCTATCTTCGCATAATTTTAAACAGCATGATCTACATTAGCCGAAAAGAACATTTTAATGCCGCCCACAAATTGTACAACCCCAGTTGGTCGATAGAGAAGAATAAGGAAGTATTTGGCCCCTGTGCGAACGAGAACTGGCACGGCCATAACTATGAATTGATCACTACCGTGGCCGGCAATCCTGATCCTGAAACCGGATTTGTAATTGATCTGAAAAAACTCAGTGATCTGATTCAGCGAGAAGTCATTGAAAGGGTAGACCACAAAAACCTGAATTTAGATGTTGATTTCATGAAAGACAAAATGGCCAGCACGGAAAATCTGGCGATTGAACTTTGGAAAATTTTGGCCCCAAAAATTTCGGCCATTAGTACTTTTGGAAAACTGCACTCGATCAGATTATACGAAACTCCGCGGAATTATGTTGATTATTTCGGGGAATAGTTTGTTCTAGAAATAAATAGCCAGTGAAATTCTACATCATAGCCGGAGAGCGTTCAGGAGATTTGCACGGAAGCAATTTGGTGAAAGCCATTTTAAAGGAACGCCCAAAAACCTCCTTTCGTGGATTTGGCGGTGATGAGATGCAGCAGGCAGGCGTTGAACTCGTGATTCACTACGATCGCTTAGCGTTCATGGGCTTTCAGGCCGTCATCAATTTTTTTAAAATTGCCAAGTACATGCGGGACTGCAAGACAGATATTCTCGCCTACCAACCCGATGCGTTGATTTTGATAGACTATGGTGGTTTCAATAGGCAGATGGCCAACTTTGGCAAGGCGAAGGGAATAAAGGTCCTGTACTACATTCCTCCAAAAGTGTGGGCCTGGAGGCAGGGCCGTGCCTGGCAGTTGAAGAGAACGGTAGATCATATGTTTGTGATCTTGCCGTTTGAAAAGGAATTTTTCAAGAGGTATGACTTCGAAGTGGATTATGTGGGTAATCCGGTATTGGATGCGATCAAGTCGTTCGTACCAAATGCCCAGTTTTTGGAAAAAAATGGATTGACAGGTAAACAGAAGATAGTCGCACTATTGCCAGGTAGCCGCAAGATGGAGCTGGAGCAAATCGTGCCTATGATGGGCGAGGTAGTCCGCGCCACCCCAGATGTTCAATTTTTGGTAGCAGCAGTAAAAAATCTTCCGGAAAGTTTATATACACCATTGAAGGGGATAGGCAACGTAAAATTTGTCTACGATTCAACCTACGATTTGTTGTCTCATGCATCTGCTGCGATTGTCACTTCAGGAACAGCCACGCTAGAGACGGGCCTATTCAAAGTTCCGCAAGTAGTGGTCTACAAGGCAGG
Organism: Cytophagales bacterium; assembly: GCA_038250265.1. Classification (GTDB taxonomy): domain Bacteria; phylum Bacteroidota; class Bacteroidia; order Cytophagales; family Cyclobacteriaceae; genus ELB16-189. Next base: position 2,636 of record JBBSCN010000090.1, read on the forward strand.
CAGCCTCGAATATTTTATTGGCGCGCGTGTCGTCAAAGTAGATTACATCTCGTTGGTTAATTTGATTGCTGGAAAGGAAGTGGTAAAGGAGTTAATCCAAAGCGGGGCGACTTCAAACAAAGTAGGGGAGGAGTTACAAATGCTCCTTACCGAAGGCAACTATCGAAATAAAATGTTGGCTGAATATGAAACGCTTTATAAGACTCTCGATACTGGTTCAGCATCTGAAAATACTGCCAAATTAATTTTGAAGTACATGAACCAGTAACAGGAAACCGATAATCAGTTACGCCACCTTCAATTTACTGTAATGCGACTTGTTGAATTTCTCTTCCGCGTAAGCGCGATTGATCACCAACCGGTCGGTAGTCTTATCTGAGGGCAACTCAAACATCGCATCGTTTACGATCGCTTCACAAATAGAGCGCAAGCCACGAGCACCCAATTTGAAATCAACAGCTTTCTCTACAATAAAATCCAACGCGCCTTCTTTGAATTCCAACTCAATGGTTTCCATTTCAAAGAGTTTTTTGTATTGTTTTACCAACGCGTTCTTCGGTTCGGTCAATATTTTTCGGAGCGTGTCGTGATCTAAGGGATTCAAATAAGAAAGCACCGGCAAACGACCGATCAATTCGGGGATCAAACCAAATGTTTTTAAATCTTGAGCAGAAACAAACTGCAACAGGTTGTCCTTGTCGAAATCGCTAGGGGTAATTCCATCGGCAGAGGTAGCAAAACCCAACGGGCGCGTGTTTAACCTCCGTCCAATCAATTTAGAAATACCCTCAAATGCCCCGCCACAGATAAACAGAATATTCTCCGTATTTACAGTGATCATTTTTTGATCGGGATGCTTGCGCCCTCCTTGTGGGGGTACGTTCACGGCTGTTCCTTCCAACAATTTTAACAATGCTTGCTGAACACCCTCCCCACTTACATCTCTGGTAATGGAAGGATTGTCTGACTTGCGAGCGATCTTGTCAATCTCATCAATGTATACGATTCCGCGTTCTGCCGCTTCGGTATTGTAATCTGCCGCTTGCAACAATCGAGTTAAAATACTTTCTACATCTTCGCCTACATAACCCGCCTCTGTCAAAACCGTTGCATCGGCAATGCAAAAAGGCACTTGCAAAATCTTGGCTAGTGTTCTCGCCAAATACGTTTTTCCAGTGCCCGTTTCACCCACCATAATGATATTCGATTTTTCAATCGTCACATCACTGTCCATTTTGCGTTGGGTCAAACGCTTGTAGTGATTGTAAACAGCCACCGACATTACTCGCTTCGCTTCGTCTTGACCAATCACATATTCATCCAAAAATTTCTTGATTTCGCGCGGCTTGACCAGCTTAAAGTTGGGGAGCGTTCCTGCTTCTACCTTATTCTTTTTTTCTTCCTGCAGAATTTGACTGGCTTGTGTTACACATTTGTCGCAGATGTGGGCATGGATACCCGAAATCATCAAATCGACATCCTTTTTATTTCGTCCGCAGAACGAGCAAGTAACTTCAGCCATTTTAGATTCGTTGATTAGTTGATCCGATAACGTGTTGAGAACACCAATCATCAAAGATATTAATTAATTGGTTCATCAACACGTTACTGAATCCACGAATTTACTTCTTCTTTTTCTCCAATACCTCGTCAATTAAGCCGTATTCCTTGGCTTCAGACGCACGCATCCAGAAATCGCGATCTGAATCTTTTTCAATTTTCTCGTACGTCTGTCCACTGTGCTTTGCTAGTATGTTGTACAAATCCTTCTTTAACTCCAACGTTTGGCGCATGGATATCTCCATATCCGAAGATGTTCCTTGCATGCCTGCCGAAGGCTGATGGATCATAACGCGAGAATGTGGAAGCCCGGATCTCTTCTTGGTGGTTCCAGCAGCAAGCAGAACGGCACCCATCGAAGCGGCCATCCCTGTACAAATTGTAGCCACATCCGGGTTGATGATTTGCATGGTATCATAAATTCCTAGCCCAGCATAGACTGAGCCACCGGGGCTATTGATATACATGATTACATCCTTTTTAGGATCAGATGATTCTAAAAACAAAAGTTGTGCGGTGATCACGTTTGCTACATAATCATCTACCGCAGTGCCGAAAAAGATAATTCGGTCGGCCATCAGGCGTGAAAAAACGTCAATAACCGTAGCCCGCATCTGTCTTTCCTCCACCACGTTGGGCGTCATGCCCGTAACCGTGTACTGGTTTTGGTTAAATTTCATGTAGCTGTCCAAGGCATTGCCGCTCATGCCCAAGTGGTGCACGGCATAGTTTCTAAATTCGTTTGTTGACATACAAAATGGTTTTTTTTATTTACGTGTTTGGTTGATATTGAATAGTCGATCGGGCTGTCAATTTATTGTTATTGACCTTCAATGTTAGCCAATAATTAAACAAAATAAAAAGCCCTAGCGGGGCTCTGTCTTTAACTCGCAAAATGCTACAAAGGTTCAAACTGATGTGAAACCGTTGACGTCAAATTGTTTAGTGATTGTGCGAAGCAGCAATCTTTTTAAACTCATCCAGGCTCACTTTCTTTTCTGTAACGGTAATAGTTTCTCGTACGGCCTTCATCAGCTTCTCTTGGCGCAGCTGATTGTAAATGCGCATAAAGTTTTCGCCTTTGCCATCTTGACCAGAAAGATAATTATTGGCAATTTCATCCATTTTATCGCCTAATTGAGCCGCAATGGCGGGGCCGCCAAACTGCTCCACAATCAATTGCTTAGCCTTATCACGTACTTCATTTCCCTCCACTTTGATTCCCTTGTCTTCGGTGATCCGGTTCTTGATCAGGTCCCACTTTAGGGAATCTTTGTAAAGTTTGAATTCTTTCTCAATCATCTCGTCAGTCAACTCTCCATTACTGGTGGCCTTCAACCAAGTTTTCAGGAAATTGTCAGGCATGGCCACCTTGGTGTGGTCTACCAAGTGATGTTGGATCTCATGGTCCAATAAATGATCGGTTTCGCGCTGGTAGTTTTCTGCAATCGTCTCTTTGATCTTCGCGGTAAATTCGTCTAGACTTTTTACTATATCCTTCCCAAATACCTTGTCAAAAAGTTCTTGGTTTACTTCCGGTTCTTCTACGCGGCTGATCGAACTCACGATAAAAAGGTACGCACCGCTCGCGTTTTTGGCTTCTTCTTCCGTCACATTTAGCGCTCTGCTTTTTTCTGCGTCCGATGAGAAGGTTTTCGCAACATCAAACTCAACTGCATCCTCTTTCTTCAATCCAATAAACTTCTTTTGCTCTTTCTTGTCTATTTTGCTGATGGCGATAAACGAACCCTTTCTATTCTCCTCGGCTGTTTCTTCGCCCTTCTTAACAATTTCTCCTTGTAAATTATCGGTAGCTTCACTCACTTCGGGATAGGTCACGTTGCCAAAACGATTTTTTACATCGGCCAACGTTTCGTCAATCACCTTTTGATCCACCTCGATAACATGCGCGGTCAATTTTACTTTGGGCGACACTTCCACTGTAAAATCTTCTACCATGCCGATTCGAAATTCGAACTCAAAATCTTTTTGAGAATCCCAATCGATGTTGCGCGCTTTCTCAGCATTGGGAAGCGGATCGCCTAATACTTTTAATTTGTTATCCTTGATATATTCTGAAACGGAGTGAGAAATAAGATGGTTCACCTCTTCCACCAACACCGACTTGCCAAACATTTTTTTGATAACTCCTGTGGGCACTTTTCCCTGACGGAATCCCTTGATGTTCGCCTTGCGGGAATAGTCCTTCAGTTTCAATTCAACTTTGGGCAGGTAATCACTTTCACTCAATGAAACTTTAATAAGTCCTTCGGTGGTGTTTTGTTTGTCGAGAGTAATATTCAATGGAAAGTAATTTAAGTGTTAATATTTACAAGTTTGCCAGTTGCTAATTGTCGGCCTAAGCCAACCAACTAACAACTGGCAACCTGTTATTTAATGGTGCGGATGAAGGGACTCGAACCCCCACGCCTTGCGGCACCAGATCCTAAGTCTGGCGCGGCTGCCAATTACGCCACATCCGCCTACAGTTAAATACCTTTTTTATTTAAAGGGATCGCAAATTTAGGGATTATTCGCTATTATTAAAGTCCAGAATAGAAATTGATTCGCAAGTTTTGTAATTCTATTCGGTTTTTGATGGTTATTAGTGTGCAAATACGCAATCCACAAACGAATTATTGACAAGTAAGGACATCCAAAGCTTTTGCCAATTGTTTGATTGTCAACTGTCAACTTAAAGTAAAGATGGTTATAGACGAAGAAGTTGAGAAGAAAGAGATCATTGCACGCTACCGCAGGTTGCTGCGATTGGCCAAGCCTATTTTAAAAGATGGCGATGCCAAGTTGATTAAACGGGCTTTTACCATTTCCATGGAGGCGCATAAAAACATGCGCAGAAAATCGGGCGAACCCTACATTTTTCATCCTCTCTCCGTGGCAGAAATCTGTGTAGAGGAGATTGGCTTGGGAACGACCTCAATTGTGGCGGCTCTATTGCATGATGTCGTAGAAGATACCGATATTCAACTGGCCGACTTAGAGGCTATTTTTGGAAAAAAGATAGCAAAGATCATTGACGGACTCACCAAAATACGCGGTGTGTTTGAGTACGGCACCTCTGCGCAGGCCGAGAACTTCCGAAAGATGTTGTTTACGCTTTCCGAAGACGTGCGGGTGATATTAATCAAGCTGGCCGACCGCTTGCACAACATGCGCACATTAGAAAGCATGCCTCGCAACAAGCAACTGCGGGTTTCGTCTGAAACGATTTATCTCTATGCCCCCTTAGCGCATCGCCTCGGGCTGAATGCAATTAAAACAGAATTGGAGGATTTGTACCTGCGCTTTACAGATCAGCCCGTTTTTGAGGAGATCACCAACAAAATTGCCGATACAAAAGCGCAGCGGAACAAATTCATTAAGCAGTTTGTGCTGCCCGTCAAAGAAGAGCTGGACAAGTTAGGTGTTAACTACGAAATTAAGAGCCGGCCGAAATCTATTTTCTCAATCTATAATAAAATGCGCAAGCAGAATATACCCTTCGAAGAAGTGTATGATTTGTTTGCTATCCGAATTATTTTGGATACACCCATTGAGCAAGAAAAGTCTTATTGCTGGCAGGTTTATTCCGTTGTCACAGACTATTACACTCCCAATCCTGATCGGCTGCGCGATTGGATCAGCACGCCCAAAGGAAATGGCTACGAATCGTTGCACACCACGGTGATGGCAAAAAACGGTCAATGGGTGGAAGTTCAAATCCGCACGTTGCGCATGGATGAAATTGCAGAGAAGGGTTATGCTGCCCATTGGAAGTATAAAGACAATGCTGCCAAGTACGAATCCAACTTGGAAAAGTGGCTCGTTCGGGTCCGTGAAACGTTAGAGAAACAAGATCTCACTGCATTAGAATTTGTGGATGACTTCCGCGGAAACCTGTTTAGTGAAGAGGTTTTCGTGTTTACTCCCAAGGGTGAATTGAAAACACTTCCCACGGGGGCAACAGCATTGGATTTTGCATTTGACATTCATACTGATATTGGAGCAAAATGCCTTGGAGCCAAAGTAAATCAGAAGCTAGTGCCTATTAACCATGTGTTGAAAAATGGAGATCAAATTGAAATCCTTACTTCAGCCAAACAAAAACCGAATGAAGATTGGCTGCGATTCGTCATCAGCCCCAAGGCGAAATCAAAAATCAAAGAGCTCCTCAAAGAAAATAAGCGAAAGCTAGCGGACGAGGGAAAAGAAGTGATGTTGCGAAAACTGAAGCAGCTAAAGATCGATACCAGCAACCAAATTTTTGAGCAGATGCGCGACTTTTTTAAAGTCCCTTCTCAATTTGAGTTGTTTTACAAATTCGGGTTTGGTGCCATTACCGTCAATGATCTGAAGAGATTTAAAGAGTACAAGCCCTCTTCCCCATTAAAAAATCGTGATCAAACCGAAATTCGAGATGTAAAAACCATCGAGCAGGAGATCAACAAAGCGAAAGGCCGCTACGAAGACATTCTCTTGATTGGCGAAGACATGGATGTGGTGGAGTATAAATTGGCGAAGTGTTGTACGCCCATTCCGGGCGATGAGGTATTTGGATTCGTTACAGTAAATGAGGGCATCAAAATACACCGCACCAGTTGCCCCAATGCCACTGAGCTGTTGGCCAATCATGGAAACCGAGTAATTAAAGCTAAGTGGACTTCCCAATACGAAGTGGCTTTCCTTACTGGATTAAAAGTAGATGGTACGGATCGTGTCGGGTTGATCAACGATGTCTCGAAAGTAATTTCAGAAGAGCTAAAGGTGAATATGAGCTCACTTTCCTTCAAAACAGATCAAGGGATTTTCAGTGGCGAGATTATGCTTTACGTAAATGACACGCGCCATCTGGAAGTGCTGACCGGAAAACTGGAAAAAGTGGAAGGGGTGGTGAAAGTGAGCAGGTTCGATTCAGGCACGGTTAATAGAAATTAAATTCCACAACTTATTTTCATGATTATATTTGAGCTTTAATTCACTCATGGCCCTCAACCCAAAGATATACGAACAAGTCAAGCAGATTTTCATTGCTTACTTGGAGAATAAGGAATTGAGAAAGACACCAGAACGATACGCCATCTTAGAGGAAATCTATTCAATGGATGGTCATTTTGACGTAGAATCACTGTACATCAAAATGAAAAGCAAAAGCTATCAGGTAAGTAGGGCCACTGTGTACAATACCCTTGACTTATTAGTGGAATGTGATCTGGTTAGCAAACACCAGTTTGGTAAAAACTTGGCTCAGTATGAAAAATCGTACGGTTACAAACAGCATGATCATTTGATTTGTACCGAATGTCATAAGGTCACGGAGTTCTGTGACCCACGTATACAAAATATTCAAAACACAGTGGGCGACTTGCTACATTTTAATGTGATGCATCATTCCTTAATTTTGTACGCATCTTGCACGAAAACGGACTGTGAAAATAAACGACTATGAACTTTGCACAAGAGATTAAAGCAGACACGCTGATCCTCCGTATTTCGGGCGACTTAATTGGAGAAGACAGCGGCACGCAATTAGTGGGAGCGGTAAATGATGCAATGTCGCACAAAGCACTTACCTGCATCATCGATATTTCTGAATTGCGCTATATCAACAGCAGTGGAATCGGAGTATTGATTACAATTCTTACCAAATTCCGAAACAAGGGAGGCGAGGTGTATTTAATGAACCCGTCAGAGAGCGTTAAGAAGCTTTTGATTATTACAAAACTCAACTCGATCTTTCACGTGGTTGCTTCAGAAGCGGAAGTTTTAGTGCTGTCAAGAAAATAACTCCAAATCTAAAATCGCTGTGGACGATCGTCTATGGACTACGGACTAATAAATTAATTTGAATGAAAGTCGATGTACTGCTCGGCCTCCAATGGGGCGATGAAGGAAAAGGAAAAATTGTAGATGTATTGGCGCCCAAGTATGATGTAGTGGCACGCTTTCAAGGTGGCCCAAATGCAGGGCACACATTGGAGTTCGATGGTATCAAACATGTATTGCATCAAATTCCTTCTGGTATTTTTAGAGAGAAGACAAGAAACATTATTGGTAATGGTGTCGTGCTGGATCCCATCGTATTTAAAGCTGAGATCGAAAAATTAGAAAAGTATAACCTAAATGTAAAGGCCAATCTCTTTATCTCAAAAAAAGCAACCCTCATTTTGCCCACTCATCGATTGCTAGATCAAGCGTACGAAAAAGCAAAAGGCGAAAATAAAATTGGCTCAACATTAAAGGGAATTGGCCCCTCTTATCAGGATAAAATTGGCCGCCAAGGGTTGCGTGTAGGCGATGTACTGGCAACTACTTTCAAAGACAAGCTGAAAGTCTTGACCGACATTCATTTTGATATTTTGAAAAAGCACGATATTCAATTTGATTGGAATGCGTTGGAAAGTCAATTCTTGGATGCAGTTGACTTTCTCAAACAATTTAAACTAATCGATAGCGAGTATTTTATTAACAACGAACTGAAATCGGGGTCAACCATATTGGCGGAAGGCGCACAAGGTTCATTACTCGATATTGATTTTGGTAGTTATCCGTTCGTAACAAGTTCCAGCACGGTTACAGCAGGCGCCTGCACAGGCCTAGGTGTTGCTCCCAAGCATATCGGAGAAGTCTACGGTATTTTTAAGGCCTATAGCACACGGGTGGGCAGTGGGCCTTTTCCAACGGAGCTATTGGATGAAGAAGGCGAGAAAATGCGGAAAGAAGGAAATGAATTTGGATCGACTACTGGTCGTCCGCGAAGGTGTGGGTGGATTGATCTTCCGTCTTTGAAGTATTCAATCATGATCAATGGAGTCACTCAGCTGTTGATGATGAAAGCAGACGTACTAAATATTTTCCCCACCATTAAGATTTGTACACAGTATAAACTTGCCGATGGCAGCATCACAGATGCAGTACCCTATGAATTGGTCAATGAAAAGATTCAACCCATCTACACGGAAGTGAAGGGATGGAATACATCGCTGGAGGGAATAACAGAAAATAAAATGCCGGCTGAGTTAGCCCAGTATATTGATCTGCTGGAAAAGGCATTGGAAGTTCCAATTACATTGATTTCTACTGGCCCTGATAGAAAGCAGACAGTTCACAGAACTAGATAATTTTTTAGAGGGTGCAATCAGAAATTTTCTCGACTTTTACTTGATGTAGTTGATAGTTCCCCGCCTCTTCTCTCAGACATTTTTTCCATCAGAGATTGAGCATAGCTTTCCGTTACTTCAACAACTGTTGGAACACTAAAAAAACCATTAAAAATATCAACTAATAATAGATAATGTTTTTTTTCTGGTTTCAATAGTAATATAGTTGGTTGGCGGTAGTCGTCAGGTTTTTTTCCATTGAGTCGAGACGAGAATTTTCTTTCTCCAGTTTCTAACTCGCTGACAACGTACTGCCCGGATTTTACTCGGTATGCGAATTTACCATCAATGAAAACATTATGGGCTCTCCCGATATCCCTAGCTGGCCGGATAAAATAGACTGAGGCTTTTTCTTGCGCCCAACTTTGCGAACTGACCAAACTAACCACAACTACGAATATACTTTTTAAGGTTTTCATACGATTGTTGTTTATTAACACATGAATTGATAAACGGATTCATTTTTTTTAGGTTACATTTTAATGCAGATTTTTTTGCAGGCATTCGGGCTGTCGCTACTCGCCATCTGGCGCGCGTTCCACTTGGGGCTCACACATGCGCTCCATCCCTGCCTGGGGTTGGGTTTTGATTGAGAGATTTCCCGCTTGCTGCTTTGGTCGTGGCAGGCATCATTTAGGCGCTAAAAACGGCTTTGTTCAATTTTTGTTGGGGGCGGTATTTTTTTTCC
>JBBSCN010000091.1:0-12017 GCA_038250265.1 Cytophagales bacterium
GTTTGCGTCTGAAAAAGAGCATCGTTTAAGAATAGCTTCGTGAAACTTTTGCTCGACCAAAATATCTCTTTTCGATTAATAAAAAAGATTGAATCAGATTTTCTAGGATCAGAGCAAGTGCGCAGGGTAGGTTTAGAAAACAAAGATGACAAGGTAATCTGGGAATTTCCAAGCAGAGAAAATTTCACAATTGTAACATTCGATGCTGATTTTTATGATATTAGCTTGATTTGCGGAAGGCCAGTTGGTTTGGATAAAATCAGCTAACCAAACAACAAATAATCTTCACAAGATATTGATCGAAAAACTGAAGGATATATAATTTTTCATTTCATCGAACGAACTAAGTTGTCTAGAAATAATTGATTGATCTTAAAATTGACTACCGACAGATATAACCAACGTGGGGTTTCCGCTTCTAAGGAAGATGTGCATGAGGCCATAAAAAAAATTGACAAAGGCCTTTACCCTAAAGCATTTTGTAAAATAGTGCCTGATCTGTTGGCAAATGATCCTGCGTACTGCACAGTTATGCATGCCGATGGCGCTGGCACTAAATCATCCCTTGCCTATATCTACTGGAAAGAGACTGGTGACCTAAGCGTTTGGAAAGGAATTGCGCAAGATGCCATCATTATGAATGTGGATGACTTGCTTTGCGTGGGGGCAATAGGTCCGATTTTGCTTTCGTCCACTATTGGCCGAAACAAAAACAAAATTCCGGGTGAAGTCATCAGTACCATTATAAACGGAACGGAAGAGGTGCTGGAGATGCTTCGTGCACATGGAATGAATATTATTAGCACAGGGGGCGAAACAGCAGACGTAGGAGATTTGGTTCGGACCATTATTGTGGATAGTACGGTTACAGCCAGAATAAAAAGAGAGGAAGTAATTGATAACGGTAAGATTCAAGCAGGCGATGTGATTGTAGGGCTTGCATCCTACGGAAGAGCCACTTACGAAAGCGAGTATAATGGTGGTATGGGCAGCAACGGATTGACCTCATCTCGCCATGATGTTTTTAGCAAAGACTACGCGGCTAAATATCCCGAATCGTATGATCCTGCTGTGCCGGAGGAATTGATTTATTCAGGTAAGCATAAAGTGACTGATCTATTACCCAGCTCTCCATTGAATATTGGCAAGTTGGTACTTTCACCCACGCGCACGTATGCCCCCATTGTCATTGCTCTATTTAAAGAACTTCGTGGTAATATTCATGGCATGGTGCATTGCAGCGGAGGCGCGCAAACGAAAGTGTTACACTTCATCGACAATCTGCACGTGATTAAAGATAATCTGTTCGAAATTCCACCACTCTTCAAATTGATTCATAGCGTCAGTGGAACGGATATGAAAGAGATGTACAAAGTTTTTAATATGGGGCATCGCATGGAAATCTATCTTCCAGAAAAATTTGCTTTAGAGGTAATTGCTATCAGTCAAAAATTTGGAGTGGAAGCCAAAGTGATCGGGCGCGTGGAGGCTTCAGATAAAAAACAGGTGACGGTAAAAGGTGAAACGGGAGAGTTTGTTTACAACTAGATTTTATAATTTTAAATCATCGTCCATATCCTTTAATTGAATCGAAAGCGCCTGAATGGAAATCTGGATTTCCCGTAACGACATTCCTAAAGAAATCAATAGGGAAATCAACGAAGCAGCAAAAATATATTTTGCAATTAGGACCTCTCCAAAAAAAAGTGAAAACATACATAGCACACTCAAGAATAAAGCGAAAATGCTTAGCATTTGCATATCGCGGATAAGCCGAACGCGAATACGAAGATTTTTTATTTGATCCGCTATATTCTTATCGTGACCGTCTTTGTATTGCACGGCCAATTTCCGAATCAAACCGGCTACCGCCAAAAAGCGGTTTGTATAGGCCAATAAAATCAATGAAATCGTAGGAAAGAGTAACGCAGGGGTGGTAAGAGTAAGTTCCATTTTATTTAAAGCGAATTTAATACGTTACCTGCATGGTGAATCCTAACATGCCAATGTTGTTTGAACTAATGCTGTAAACAATTCGGTAGTTTCCTTCCACCAACTCCCGAAGGGATTCTACGCCAAATTCAAATTACTTCTGCCACTTTTTAACAAGCTCCTTGACTTCTTGATGAGATATCGTTTTTCCTTCCCTCAATTGAACCAATCCGTTCTCCACTTTTTCCACAAAGACTAACCTCTCCATTAGTTCGTCCAGATCGAATTCTTGTGGAAATTCCTTTATGGTTTCTATTGCCTTCTCTCTATTCTTATGAGTTTCTCAGCGTGATTCTAATCATCATTTCCGTCATCCTGAAAGTACTTATCCTCGTCAAACTCGGGTTTCTTTTGCGGAGGCCCTATTTCCAAAATCTTGAACTCCGTCCTCCGGTTTCGTTGACGGCCCTCGGGATTGTCAGTGCCATCCCGGTTGGTGTTACGCGCGATAGGTTTGGATTCTCCATAGCCTTTCGCAACCAACCTCTTTTGATCAATTCCTTTTCGGATCAAATAATTGACCGTTGATTCTGCTCTTCGTTGAGACAACTCAATGTTGTAAACTTCGGACGCAACGCTATCTGTGTGCGAGCCCATTTCAATCTTTATTTCAGGATTGTCGTTGAGTAACTCGACTAATTTATCCAGTTCTTTTGCCGCATCGATTCGGATATCCGCTTTGTCATATTCGAAGTAAATATTTTTCAAAACAAATATTTTGTTCTTCTCCAGTCTGTCTAAAATAAGTAACGTGTCTAGCGTAATGTTGGTCACTAGTTCTTTGAGCGACTCCAGCGGAACGGATTTTCCCAGCGTGGTGTATGACTGGCGCTTGATGATGTATCCATCGTGATCACCCAGCAATACATAATTTTCGTTTTCATAAACCCTAAATAAAAACTTACCATCGTTACCAGTCACAAACTCTTGCATTACGTCACCTCCCTGGTCGAGTAAGCTCACCTTGGTGTCGGCTAAGATTTCACGGGTGCTATCTTTGCGTTGGTTGTAGGTAATCCCTTGCAAATAGTAGTTCACTACTTTTAAGTTCGGGTCATCGTTTACGAATGTGTAGATGTCATCATCTCCTTTGCCGTCTTCCCGGTTAGAAGTAAAAAAGCCGCGATCCGGTTTAAATAAATACATCCCGAAATCATCGGCAGTAGAATTCATAGGCTGCGCGAGATTCTCAACTTTCGTCTTTCCGTTCGCTCGATTCACAACAAAAAGGTCGAGCATTCCAAACCCTGGGTGACCATCAGAAGAAAAGTACAACTTGCTGTTGTCGGCCATGTACGGAAAGGTATCATCTCCAGCGGTATTGATGTCGGCTCCTAAATTTTTAATTTTTCCAAACCTGCCGCGGCTGTCCATTTGCGCTGAGTACAAATCCAAGCCGCCATAGCCACCGGTGCGGTTGGAAGAAAAATACAATGTCCTTCCGTCAGGGCTTAGGGCAGGTGTGGACTCCCAATACTTGGGTGTGTTGATGTTGATAGGGATAGGCTCTGTCCAAGCACCATTTCTGAAGCGCGATAAAAATAGATCAACATCCTCGGCTCCTTTTTTCTTACCCGTATTGCCGCGGGCAAACACCATTAATTTTCCGTCCGGGGTAAATGTGATGCAACCCGTGTTTACATTGATTGAGTTGATGGTGCCCGGCAAGGGCTTCAGCGTATTCAAATCTACAATGGCTGCTTTGGTTTCAACTTGATAGATATCTGTGAAGGGCGTGCCGGAAGCTTCATAGATTCGAGCGTTCGATCGTGAGGAGGCGAAATACAAAACACCATTTGAGTAAGCGGGCGCATATTCAGCAAACTGAGTGTTCAACGCCTCCAGTGATTTTACGCGGTAGTAGCTTTTCTTTCCGGCAAGGTTATCCAAGTAGCCTAATCCTTCCAGCTCTTTTTGAGCGCGGTCTTTCATTTTTTCATTTTCCGTAGACTCTTCCAATTGCTGCAATACTTTTTTTGCCTCCTCATACTTTGCGTTGGCTTGAAGCGCTTTGGCGTAGAATAACTGCACAGAATCTTTTGAAATGCCGGCACCACCTGCCTTTGCGTAAAAGGGCTCGGATTCTTTGATCCGGTTAGAGAGTCGATAGGATTCTGCTATAAAATAGTTGGCCTTGCCGCTGTTGCGTTTTTTGGCCAACACGCCTTTGTAGTACGCTATTACTTTTTCGTACTTAGCATATTTGAATGATTTTTGAACCTTTTTTTCAGGGCTGCACGCGCTCAAAACCAATAATAGTAAAGCAAACCCTACCCGTGTCCTCATGTTTCCGACATTATGATTATTAAAATTGTCTGACTGGATTTTTAAATCAGCCAAAACTTGCTCTAAAGTACGAAAATTAACAATCTACTTGATTAACGCTGGAGCGGATAAATATTTTGCCATCCACGATTTTTCTACAGGAATTCTCCAGTTATCTTCCAAATCTCCTTTGGTGGAAACCAGATTGTTAAAAGTTAGGGTAGAATTAGAAAGAGTTCCCGATGAGAATTGTGCTTTCAGATCAGTCCTTGAATGGAGTATGACGTTACCACCGATCATAAAAGCAATTTTAGACGGATCCAAAAAATTAATTCCCCTAGCTTGGAAGTCTTTAAGAATTCGTACCGATCCATCGATAGAACAACCGCTGGCATTGTTAAAGCCTTCATCTACCGATAAGATCAGAAATTGATTCAATTCAATTCGATACGAAGTTTGAAGTGGCTCACCGTGCGCTTGCCATTGCTCGCAGAAAGCTTGGATGGTAACACCGACATCTTTCGTTTCTTGGTCAGGCAATTTTCTATCGGCTTGGTAAATCCAGATACGGGAGTGCGCAGAAAGTTGATTGAAAGCGGTGAACATAACTAAGGTGAATAAACAAAGTGCCTCAAAGATACGAAGGCAAAGTGAAATGGATTGCGGCAGATTAATCTTAAGCCATGTTAAGTTTAATTTGGCGTGCCCCCTGATTGAAACATCAGGGGTCGGGCTTTACGCTACAAGTCCTCGGGGCGCGAGGCGCACCCCTGTGGGCTTTACGCTTCAATCCCTCACGCAAACGTCAATTTCAGTCTAGCCTTCGTTGAATGAGTTGACTTACCAAATCACAAAGCCGATTGGGCGTTAACGTTCGCCATTGATCGATTTGTAGCGTACCGCCCATGTTCACATACATGTCGATCCGGTATTTCCTCATCTCATCTTGAACAAAATCTGGAAAAGAGACGGCTGCAATCCAGCCCTCTTCCACATCCTCAAACCATTCTTCATAGTAACTATCATCTGAGCCGTGAAAGTTGAGCACGTGTTCGCCAATCAAAATAAATTTGTTGATTCCTTCTTGCGACAGCAGCTCAATGCAATTTCTTTTCAGCGTCATAATGTCGTTGTTGATGGCATCGTTCCACTCGCCCAGAAATTCGATGATGGCATAGCCTTGGTCGTAATCGGCATACAAGATTTTGATAAAAAGTGTTTCCGATTCAATGGAATCCCAACCCGGATCTATGTAGTAGCCGTAAATGGTTTCTTGATACAGATCGTAGTTGTATTCCTTTCCGAAAAAAGGAGAAAGCGAATCTTTGGAAGAATCGTAATATTTAAGCCAGTTGTAGTAGGGCTCGATGAGGTGCATGGGAAATGGTATAGTTGAGTCCTACATCGCCTCCGCAATCAACTCTGCCAAATCTTTCACCTGTACAGTAGTCTCTTTCTCTTTGTTCTTTACGCCATCGGTCATCATGGTCATACAAAAAGGACAAGCCACAGCAATGGTAGTAGCTCCAGTACTCAACGCATCTTCTGTTCGGGCAAGATTGATTTCTTGTTTTCCTTTTTCGGATTCTTTAAACATCTGCGCTCCACCTGCCCCACAGCATAAACCAGTCGTGCGGCACTTTTTCATCTCTACTAAGTCAGCATCTAAAGCTTGAAGTACTTCGCGTGGGGCTTCGTAAATGTTGTTGGCGCGGCCGAGATAGCAAGAATCATGATAGGTGATTTTCTTTCCTTTGAAGGAACCGCCTTCTGCCAATTTTATTTTTCCTTCGTTGATAAGTTGTTGTAGAAAAGAAGAGTGGTGGATCACTTCGTAGTTGCCGCCCAACTCAGGGTACTCGTTTTTGATCGTATTAAAGCAATGCGGACAAGCGGTTACAATTTTTTTAACATTATAGCCATTCAGTACCTGTATGTTGCTCATCGCTTGCATCTGAAAAAGAAATTCGTTACCCGCTCTACGCGCGGGGTCGCCTGTGCACGTTTCTTCTGTGCCCAGCACGGCAAACTTTACGCCCACGGCATTTAAGATTTTTACAAAAGCCTTTGTCACGCGCTTGGCGCGATCGTCAAAAGATCCGGCACAGCCAACCCAAAATAAAACTTCGGGGGTTTCGCCTTTGGCGGTCAGTTCTGCAAGAGTGGGTACGTTCATGATTTTGATTTTCTTTTTTCTTCGATTAATTTTTGAATGTCAGCATCTCGCTTATCAAGGTCGTCTTTTTTTTGTTGTTGCAATTGAGTTTCGTACTGAATAATTTTTTCTTTCATTATAGTAACATATACTTCCCACGATTTGCCTGACGCATACTTGATTGTGGAATCCCGTTCAAAAGATTCAGGCTTTAAAAGAATGGCAAGTACAGCAGCTTTAGATATAAACGGATACCGATGTTGAAATACGGATAGCATTTCAGCCATGGGCTGATGGCTCAGAATTTCAGCTATGTCTACAAAATCTTTTTCAACTCTTCTTCCCGTCAGGGCTTCGCATTTAAAAGCAAAAATATCTTCCGATGAAGCTAGTCTTAGGCCGTCTGCAATTACCGGTTCTGAATGGTACGGGACTTTCCAATCATACAAATCTACTTTTACTTGATTGATCGTTGCGCTAAGCCCAAATTGCTGAAAGCGATTGATGGTGAGACTAGTTCGAAAATTCCTTTCTAAAATGTTTGCTAATTCTTTTGGTGGTGGTGCTCCACCCCCGGCAAACAAATCAATATCGATGGAAGAACGATGTCCCATCTGCAGCGCTAAGTTTGTACCTCCTACTAATCTAAAGCTATTCAACTCGTCAATTTTCATTAGCTGAAGCAAAATCAACTTCAGGTCTTCTGATACCATTTCATATTGAAGCGTCATATCAGATGATGTTGTATTCTATTAGCTGATTCAAAATCCTTTTTGTCGATATTTAAAAAGGCAGATCCAAATAAAATGGCACTTTCTTGAAGGTAGTAAGCGCCCTGCAAAACGCTTGCACAAATTTTCTTCCCATAATAAGCTATTACTAGCGCGATGTCATCAATATCCCCGCGCTCGAAAGTCCTGATAATAATCTTTTCATGATGCTCTACATCGTCTAGCTTGGCTAGGTCACTATCCCAAAAAAGGTGCGCGGGAAGTTTTTGCACAATGTATTGCATACGCTATTTTCTATTTATCATCCTTTGCCCAATTGAAACGATCGCTGGGCGAAAATTTCCAAGGCGCAAAACTCGTTTCAATGTTTTGGAACATACTGTTCCATTGACCGGGCGCGCTACTTTCTTCCATAGTTTGGTAGCGCCTCAACTCCAAAATGATTTCGAGCGGGTTGATAAGTACAGGGCAAGCTTCCACACACGCGTTGCAACTTGTGCAGGCGTTGATTTCTTCTTTCGTAATGTAATCGCCCAATAGAAATTTTCCATCGGCCAGCCCTGCGCCTCCACTTGCTATACTTCTTCCTACTTCCTCCATACGGTCGCGGGTGTCCATCATAATTTTACGGGGCGAAAGTTTCTTTCCCGTAAGGCTAGCCGGACACTCTGCTGTGCAACGGCCACATTCCGTGCACGCATAGGCGGCAATCAGATTATGTTGACTTAAATCGTTGATGTCTTTTGCACCAAACCGTCCGGGCTCTGTTGGCGCGGCTGGCGGCTCCCCAGTGGTAAGACCCAACATTGATTTCACCTCGTTAGTAACTACTGGCATATTATTTATGTGGCCTTTTGCCTCCAACTTTGCCACATACGTATTTACAAACGCCAAGAAAATATGGAGATGCTTTGAATAAGTAACATAAATGGTAAAACCTAAAATACCGATGATGTGAAACCACCAGGCAAGGCGTTCGATGAAAATAAGTGTTGAGGTGCTAAGGTATTGAAGTGGAGGGGTTAAATACGAGCTGAAGAAGAGCGCGCCCGTTGCTGTGTAATGGGGGTCGCGTTTTTGCAAAATTTGGTCGCAGGCATTCATGGTAAAGATGGCAACCATCAAAACGATCTCAATGACCAAAATCAAGTTGGCATCCAGTGTTGGCCACCGGGTCATTTCGGCTGACTGAAAGCGGGCCACTTTCACTACATTCCGTCTGGTCAAGAAGACGATACATGCCAACAAAACGGCTAGCGCCAAAAACTCAAACAAGTTCATCAGCACATTGTAAAATCCCCCAAGGAAGGGAGCAAAAACGCGGTGGGTGCCGATTAGCCCGTCAATCACGAACTCGAGCACTTCTAAGTTGATAATTAAAAATCCTACGTAGATGAAAAAGTGAAGAAAGGCCGGGATAAATTTTTCAAACATCTTTTTTTGCCCGAAGGCAATCAACAACACGTTTTTAAATCTTTCCTTTTTTGATCCCTTCAGTACGGTTTTCTTACCCAGAGCGATCGTGGACTGGATTTGTTTAATTCTTTTTCGGATAAAAAAACCCGCTACGCCCAAGGTTACCAGAAATAATAATTGTTGTAGAATTGCCATCTTTCAAAATTAGGAATTAGGTGGCAATGCAACAATGAAGGGCAGGTTTTGCTATCATGTTTTTTTCGATTGTTTAACCTTTTAAACAGTAGGAAGATTTTCAAATTGATATAATTCTATTACTTTTGTCGCCCCAGTCGCCCAGATTGGGTGAAAAACTCACGGTGACGTAGCTCAGTTGGTAGAGCAAAGGACTGAAAATCCTTGTGTCGGGGGTTCAATTCCCTCCGTCACCACAGAAAAAGCTGACTAGAAGGTCGGCTTTTTTTATTGCTTATTTATAAAGTTACCATCCCATTTGGCTCGGGTGCAGAAGTGTTAACTTTTTGAAATCGACTGTGCGGCAACAAAAGCAGTCGTCCATGCGGCTTGAAAATTAAAGCCACCGGTTTCGCCATCTATGTTGAGCACTTCTCCGGCAAAGTAAAGTCCGGGCATTAATCTGCTTTGCATCGTCTCAAGTTCAATTTCGTGCAAAGGCACTCCTCCGCACGTAACAAATTCTTCTTTAAACGTTGTTTTACCTTTGATGTGAAAAGGACATCGGATTAACAGTTCAATTAGCCGATTGATATCTTTATGAGAAGCATCTTCCCATAATTTAGAAGGAGCTATCTCTGCTAACTCCGTTATTTTTTGCCACAACCGCTGCGACAAACCGAAGAATGAATTGGTTACTATTTTCTGTTTTCCATGTTGTACCTTGTGATTTTGAAAGAGCATTCTTAGTTCATCTTCGCCTCGCCCACCAGTCCAATTCACCAAAACTGAAAACACATAATTAAGTTGATGAAGGTATTCTGCAGCCCAGGCTGAGAGTTTGATAACGGCAGGCCCGCTCAGCCCCCAATGGGTAATTAATAAGGGGCCTCGCTCCGATAATTTTGTTCCGGCAATCTTTACTTCCGCATCCGGAACAGATATGCCCATCAGATCTTTAAATTTTTTGTCGGTGTCATTGAAAGTAAAAAGCGAAGGAATCAAAGGATCAATAGAGTGACCGATTTCTTTGATCCATTGATAGGATGATAATTGCGGGTGACCGCCAATGGCTATCAAAACTTTTTTTGCTGAAAAATTGGCTTGATTTGTTTGAACTAAGAACTGATTTTTCTCACGGCTCAGTTTTTCAACTCCACAAGAAACCCTGATCTGAATTTTCAATTTCTTTGCTTGATCATGAAAGCAGTCAATGATCGTTTGTGAATCATCTGTGATGGGGAACATTCTGCCATCTTCTTCTGTCTTTAACTGAATTCCTAATTGAGTAAACCAGTCAACGGTTTGTTTTGCATCGAACGTTCGAAATATTTTTTTTAACTCTTTTTGCCCTCGCGGATACCGCTTTGAAAGTGGAGTTGGCTCAAAACAATGATGCGTAACGTTGCAACGCCCGCCACCAGAAATTTTTACTTTTGATAGTAGCTTAGTCGATTTTTCGAGGATAAGAATTTTTAGTTTGGGATTTTGCTCCGCTGCGCTGATTGCGCCAAAGAACCCAGCCGCACCGCCACCCACTACTATTAAGTCAAATGCTTTTGGATCAATCAACAGAAACTTATTTTAGTAGGCTACAAGCTTCATGCCTCACGCTGCGAGCTAACATAAGTCAAGATGGGCTTGTAGCGTGTAGTATGTGGCTTGAAGCCATTATGCATCAAAATTCAATTACTACCTGATTGCGCAATATATCGTCCAACGTGTCGCGTTTGCGAATAAGTTGTGCCTTTCCATTCAAAATCAAAACTTCCGCTGGGCGAAATCGCGAATTATAATTGGAAGCCATGGAGTATCCGTAGGCGCCTGCATTTTTCAATACGAGCAAATCTCCTTCTCTTACTTCATTTAGCTTACGATCTGCTCCAAAAGTATCGGTTTCACAAATGTTGCCTACCACGGTATAAATTTTTTGATCGCCCGTTGGGTTGGAGGTATTGGTAATGTGATGGTACGAGTCATACATCATGGGGCGGATTAAATGATTTAATCCAGAATTCACACCAACAAATGTTACCGAAGGAGTGGCCTTCACCACATTGGCATTTACAAACAAGTAGCCCGATTCGCTTACTAGGTATTTTCCGGGCTCGATCCACAATTCCAATTCCTTCCCATAGCTATGGTAGAATTCCTTAAAGGCTTTACCCAACTTCAAGCCCAGATCATAAATATTGGTCACCAAGTCGCCCTCTTTGTATGCCACTTTAAAGCCGCTTCCAAAGTCAATAAATTTCAACTCGGGAAAATCGCGCGCTACGCCAAAAAGAATATCGGCCATTTTTAAAAATACTTCCGTCTCTGTTATTTCAGAGCCTGTGTGGATGTGCAACCCGTTCACCACTATTTTATGCTGGTCTACCAACTGCATGATCTGCGGAAGCTGATAAACGGAAATTCCAAATTTTGAATTACCATGCCCGGTGGAGATCTTATAGTTTCCCCCGGCCAAAATATGAGGGTTCAACCGAATACAGCAGGGGTAAGTGCCTGCATATTTCTTTCCAAACTTCTCAAGCACCGATAGATTATCGAGGTTAATGTTCAGGCCAAGATCAACCGCAGAAACGATCTCTTCAAAGTCTACGCAATTAGGGGTAAACATGATTTCGTTATTGACAAAACCAGCCCCCAATGCAATTTGTGCCTCTTGCAAGGAGACCACGTCTACCCCCGCGCCATGTTTCTTCAGTAGTTTTAGTATAGAAATATTAGTAAGTGCCTTGGCAGCATACTTAACTTTTACCTGATTTTCGGAAAAAGCATTTTTCAGGCTTTGGAGTTGGTCGATTATTTTCTGTCCATCATACACATAAAGCGGTGTTCCAAATTCTTTACAGATTTCGGCCACGTTAATGCCTTGGATTTGGTAGGTATTGTTGACTAATTCCATTTTCAAAATATAGACGCAAATATAGCATCTATACTCCTTTCTACTTCAGTTTTTTCTTTGGATTGCTTCTCGTATCAAAAAAAGTAAGGAGTATTATTTTATCCCCTTTGATCCGGTAGAAGATGCGGATTTGTTTTGTTAGAAGGAAACTTCTGATTTGCTTTTCTGGAATTTCTAAAGAACCTGCTTCCGGAAATCGTTCTATTAAGTGGTTAAAAAGTCTTTTATAGCTTGGTACTTCTTTGCGGCTCTTTTTGTGAACAGCGCTTTCATCATCTTTTTTTGATCACTTCTTTTGGGTCAACCAGATTGCTGTCCTCCTCCGATTCATCAAAGGCTGCTAAAACTTCTTGCTTTTGTTCATTTGAAAGCA
>JBBSCN010000092.1:0-11939 GCA_038250265.1 Cytophagales bacterium
AAAATCGAGGTAAAATCTTTTCCGTCTGGAAATGCCCCGACCGACTCGGGAAGATAAGAATAAGCGGACGAATCTTTTGAAAATAACTTGCCAATGGTAGGAGTAACAAACCGAAAATAAAATTGATAAAGTGGTTTAAAGTACCAACTAGTGGGTTTTGAAAACTCCAGAATCACTACCCTTCCACCTGGCTTTAAGACTCTTAGCATCTCAGATAATCCTTTTTTTAAATCTTCAAAATTGCGCACCCCAAAAGCAACGATGATAGCATCGAATTTATTTTCCTCAAAGGGCAAATTTTCAGAATCTCCGCTCCGCATTTCGATGAGCTGCTCAATTCCCCGATCAATCATCTTCTTTCGACCAACCTCTAGCATCCCTTCTGATATATCTACGCCTATTACTTTTTTGGGGTGTAGCTTTAGCGCTTGGATAGCAAAGTCGCCCGTGCCAGTGGCTACATCTAAAATTAGTTGCGGCTTGTCAATTTCAAGAAGCCGAATGGCTTTCTTCCTCCAGCTGATATCAATTCCGAAGCTCAAAAAGTGGTTTAAAAAATCGTAGTTGCCGCTGATTGTGTCAAACATTTTTGCCACCTGTTGTTTTTTGCCAGCGCTATCATTTTTATACGGGACTATTTCCAATGGTGAGAGAATTTAGAATTTAGAATTTAGAATTTAGAATTTAGAATTTAGAATTTAGAATTTGGAAGAGTTAGTTGCCCAGCACCTTAAATTCGACCCTGCGGTTGAATTGTCTTCCCTCCTCCTCATCATCATTGCTAGCTAAAGGTTTTGATTCGCCATAGCCCATAGTTTTGATCCTGCGGGTATCAACTCCCTTAGACGTAAGAAAGCTTTTCACGGCAATAGCCCTACGCTGAGAGAGTGCAAGATTGAACTTATTATCCCCCACACTATCCGTATGGCCACCAATTTCAACTTGTAGAGCCGAATTTTGTTTCATCATGGTCTCCAACTTATTTAACTCGCTGTAAGATTCGGTCTTGAACGTAGCCCTCTCAAAATCAAAATAGATGTTGCGTAAGATGGAAACCACTCCAACAACAAGTTTCCTCAGCTCAATGGTCTTAGTGATGGTTTTTTCTTTGGTGGTTGCTCCCTCTACTTTTACCGTTAGATTTTGAAATACATAACCTTCCTTTTCCACCGACAAACGGTAATCCTTTGCTATCGTAGCGGTAATCGAGAATTCGTGCTTTCCACTTTCTTGATTCACCATGCCAACCATCACATTGTCTTTCAACCCTTGCATTCTTACTTTCGCGTCCAATGGATTTTTCGTTTCGTCAACTACATTCACGATGTATCTAATAAGTTTTCCCTCTTGTTTCGGTTCCGGTTTTACCTCAGCAACAACGGGTTCAACTTTAGGCTCATTTGGTAGTACTTCCTTTATAGGGTCGGGCTCTTTTGCTGCCACAACTGGCTGTTTTTCCTCTTCAGATGGTTCAATCATATAGATATCCGAGTATCCTAGGCCGTCTTCTCGAACGGATGAATAATACCAACGTTTGCCGTCCTTCGTGCCTGAGAAATAAATGTCATCATCGGGTGAATTGATTGGGTAACCCAAGTTCTCAGGCTCACTCCATTCATTCTTTTCTTTGTCCAATAAGTCAGACTTAAAAATATCGAAGCCACCCATCCCTTTTCTGCCTTGCGAGCTAAAATAAAGAGTCTTTCCACTATATTCAATGAATGGACCGTCTTCATCCAAATCTGTATTAATGGCAGAGCCTAGATTTTTTACACGGCTCCATTCTCCCCTGCTGTCTTTGTAACAAACATAAATGTCTGAACCGCCAAATCCTCCAGGGCGTTCGCTTGCAAAGAAAAGTGATTCGCCATCTTTGGTAATGGAAACAGAAGACTCACGGTACGATGAGTTAATTATGCCCGGCAATGCCTCTAAGCTACTCCATGAACCATCTCCTTTTCGTTCGGTAAAATAAATATCTCCGTTGCCTTCGTCTTTATAGACGAACAAAGTCTTTCCGTCCGAGGAAACGGCAAGATTCGAATCATTGAATTTAGTATTGATATTCAGGCCTATATTTTTTGCTCGCTGCCATGTTCCGTTAGATCGACTTGTAGTGAAAATATCTTCATAGGGCTTGTTGTCATCGGCCACATTTTCGTATGTATTTCCATCTCTTCTACGCGTGGTGAAAATGATTTCATTTTCTTCGGCATTTAAAACCGGTGCATAGTCTTCAAATTCTGAGTTGATCTCTCGGCCAATATTTTTTATTGAATACGGCTTCGGTGCGGCAACAAATTCCTTTCCATTCTTACATTCTTGAATTCTTCGATCCACTTCCCTCATCTCCACCTTATCTTTTCCTTGATAACCAGGCTTTTTAACCAATTTGCCTTTATAGCGGGAGTAAAAGTCAATCGCCTTGTCAAAGTCCAATCCGAATTGATAGCTTGTGCCAATCCAATATTCCAAGTCAAAACGATAATCTGGATCTTGCCGGTAGATTCGAAGAAAGTATTTCACCGCCAAGTCCTTTCCAATGGTTTTCAGGTGCATGTGGCCAGCTTCAAAGTTTGCTTTGATAAAAGTAGTATCTAAGTTAGCAGCCAAAACAAGCTGGTCGCGAGCATCATCTTCCGCTTTTGTTGCTTCCAATGTCAACTCCGCTTGCAGAAAATACTCCTTAGCTAGCGCTTTATCTTGCTCTTGGGCAAAAAGAGCTTTTGGCCATGCCAACATAAAAGCTACAATAGAAAAAACAACGACTCTCGAGAGACTAAACATATTAAAAAATGACTTTAACCCTTTAAAAATAACATAAGAGTGTGGCAATTTAGCAAAATCTAGCAAAAAATAAAGGGGTCATCTTCAACCATAACTAACACGTTTCTTACATTATTAGTATTTTGCGCTTCAATCAATACTTTAAGCAATGGTCATTAAGTCGGCAGAATTTATTGTCAGTAACACCGACCCTCAAAAATGCCCACCTTCCGACAAGCCGGAGTTTGCCTTTATAGGTCGCTCAAATGTCGGTAAATCATCGCTAATCAATATGTTGGTAGAACGGAAAAAGCTGGCTAAAGTATCTAGTACCCCCGGAAAAACACAAACGATCAATCATTTCATTATCAACGAAGGGTGGTACTTGGTTGATTTGCCAGGCTACGGCTACGCCAAACTTAGCAAGGAAAGTCGTTGGAATTTTGGCAAAATGATAGAAAGCTATTTGGAGAACCGAGAAAATCTTTTTTGCACGTTTATATTAATCGACTCTCGCCTCCCTTTGCAAAACATCGACCTGGATTTTATCATTTGGATGGGGAAAAAAAATCTTCCGATCGCCATTGTGCTTACAAAAACCGATAAACTCAAACAATCGGACCTGGGCAAATCAAAATTCAACATTGAATCCGCCCTGTTAAAATCGTGGGAAGAGTTGCCTCCAGTATTTATTACTTCTTCAGAAAAAAAATCAGGCAGAGACAAGTTACTGGCATTTATTGACGAAGCTATCCGCAACGCTAACGAAAATGATTAGTTTTGCGACAAAAAAAGAAAGAATGGAGCTCAAGGACATTGTATCGGTAAGTGGTAAGGGTGGATTATTCAGGATATTCAAGCCAGGTAAGGGAGGCGTTATACTCGAAACGCTGGACGCGGCTAAAACAAAAGTGGTGGTGGGTGCCACGCAAAAACTTTCAGTATTGAGCGAAATATCGATCTACACCACCACGAAGGAAGGCACTGCTTCGTTGCCTGTAGTCCTCCAAAAAATCAAGGATCAAGTTGGAAGTGAACTTGGAGTGACGCCCGATTCTGACAATCAAAAGCTAACGTCATTTTTGAAATCTGTATTGCCAGAATTTGATGAAGATCGGGTGTACGTGTCCGACATCAAGAAATTGGTAAAATGGTATGGAATTTTATTGAAAGAGGCTCCCGAAGTTTTAGATCAACCTGCTGCCGAAGAAACCGCGAAGGACGAAAAATAAATTAAATCCCCTCAATCGCTTTTTCCACCATTTTTTTCGATCCCACATAAAAAGGTGTTCGCTGGTGCAAATCTTTTGGCTTGATCTCCATAACTCTGCCCTTTCCATCGGTTGCCTTTCCTCCTGCTTGCTCGGCAATGAACGATAACGCGTTGCACTCATACATCAAGCGAAGTTTGCCATTCACATCTTTAGCAGTAGCGGGGTAAATATAAATACCTCCCTTCAAAATATTCCGGTGAAAGTCGGCAACTAACGAGCCTATGTAGCGGGCTGTATAGCTATTGTCTTTGCAATATTGAATATAAGTCTTTACGCTAGCAGAAAATGAATTCGCAGAGCCTTCGTTGATGGAATAAATTTTTCCTGATTCTGGGATGGTCATATCAGGATGCGAAAGTACGTACTCCCCTAGCGTTGGCTCGTACGTAAATCCATTTACACCATGCCCAGTAGTGTAAACCAACATGGTAGATGAACCGTACAAAATATAACCCGCTGCTACCTGCTCATCACCGGTTTGCAAAATATCTTCATCGCTGATCGGTGTTCCTATTTCACTTTTCCTCCGATAGATCGAAAATATAGTTCCGATGGAAACATTTACATCTATATTCGATGAACCATCTAGCGGATCAATGGCAATCACATATTTTCCATCGTTGCTTAAATCCACAAACGACTCGGTCTCTTCAGAGATTAGCGCACAGACCTCGCCTCCTTTTGTCAAGGCGCGCGTAAACCGAATATTGGCGAGGACATCCAATTTTTGTTGTTGTTCACCCGTAGAATTTTGAGAGCCCATCGATCCCATGATGTCGATCAACCCAGCTTTGTTAATTTCGCGGTTTACCACTTTAGAAGCCAACGCAATGTCTCTTAACAATTGAGAAAGTTCACCGCTGGCATACTGAAATTGAAATTGATTATTTTTGATAAAACGATCTAAAGCTGTTCCAATGGGCAAGGCGATTCGAGAGGCTTCCATAAATTACTGTTTTTACTTCTTTTTGATCCCTACATTTCGGAGGCAAATATAACCTGCAATCGTTTGAAATAAATTTTAATTGATGGATATCTTTAAATTCGGTGGTGCGTCATTAAAAAATGCAGAGGGAGTAAAAAATGTGGCTCATATCATCGGGTTGCAGCAGGAGAAAAAATTATTGGTGGTTGTTTCCGCCATTGGCAAAACTACCGATGCACTGGAACAAATTGCCGCTTTGTCTCAAGCAAAAAAAGATTTCAAAAATGAACTTGATCAATTGAGCGCATTTCATCTAGCGCTTTCGCGGGAGCTCTTTGCTGGAGACACAATTCAAAAGGAGATTCAACACCTCATTGCAAAGTTGGACGAGGTTGCATCCAAACTCGAAGACGTAGATCTTCACTATGACCAAGTAGTATCGTATGGCGAATTACTTTCATCTACTATGGTGGCACGATACCTACAGCACAAAAACATTTCATGCATGTGGTTGGACGCGAGGGACTATATCAAAACTGACAACACTTATCGGGAAGGAAAAGTAAACTGGGAGGAAACGTTAAAAAGAATTTCGGTTCTCAATCGCTCCCCGCAAATCTACTTGACGCAAGGATTTATTGGTTCTACTAATGATAATCTTACAACCACTCTTGGTCGTGAGGGATCGGACTTTACCGCTGCAATTTTTGGAAGCTGCCTCCAAGCCAATGCTGTAACTATTTGGAAAGATGTGCCCGGTGTGATGAGTGCCGACCCAAAACGAATTGCCAGCGCGGGTGTATTCGAGGAATTACCTTACAAAGAAGCTGCAGAGATGACGTATTTTGGTGCCTCGGTAATACACCCCAAAACTATTAAGCCATTGGCCAACCGAGGCATTCCACTATACGTGAAAAGTTTTGTTGACCCGCAACTGGACGGAACAAAAATTCATGAGTGCAAAGTCAATAAACTTCCACCGTTTATTGTTTTTAAAGGAAACCAATGTCTGATTTCGTGTAAAGTGACGGATTACACGTTTGTGGACGAGACGCAACTCACTTTAATCTTTAGGGCGCTAACGGAATTGAACCTCAAAATCAACGTGATGCAAAATTCGGCCATTTCATTTTCGTTTTGCATTGATTACCGAGAAGACAAGGTGTTGAAACTGATAGAAATCTTAGGTAAACATTTTGAAGTGTACTATAACGCAAATCTTACATTAATCACGATCAAAAATTACGATGCAACCACCTCAGGCGAATACAGAAACATAAAAGGAGTTATCCTTGAGCAATCGTCTCGATCTACGTTGCAAGTGCTGTTGAAACTGTAAATCAAGTCTTTAGCCCATCAATTAAGTTTTCAATTGTCCGATCGGGTGTATCAAAAACTTCCTGAAAATCTTTGTCAGTACCGGTATAAGGATCAGGCACGTCTCCTTGTCCGTTAGGGTCATACTCGCGAACCAACTTTACTTTCTTCAAGTGCGAAGCATCGTTAGATAGCTGGAGAATAGTGTTCAAATTACTTTTGTCCATCGGAAAAATCAGGTCAAATGCATCAAAATC
This sequence comes from Cytophagales bacterium, assembly GCA_038250265.1. Classification (GTDB taxonomy): domain Bacteria; phylum Bacteroidota; class Bacteroidia; order Cytophagales; family Cyclobacteriaceae; genus ELB16-189. The sequence goes on from JBBSCN010000092.1 coordinate 6,540, forward strand.
CGCAGAACTAAACTGTCGACCTAGATGCCTCATTGGTACACCATTTTTGACAGCATTTCGAATCGTGCGAGTGTCTGGCGAATACCCAATATGATAGTTTGCCGTTCCGCAAGAGTCTGCGGAAAATTGGATTTCTAAGCCCTTTTCCTTGATTTTATGTTTAAAAATAGCTTCCGCCAAAGGCGAACGGCAAATGTTGCCTAGGCACACAAATAAAATTTTCATGCGTTAATAATCTACTTTTTAATGGCCTCATGGAATCCCCTAGCTTGTTTATCATGCCGTTTGGTATGCTTTACCAGAGTGGATTTAATCCTTAAAAGTAATCACCCACAGGGTTACCAAAAATAATTGGCCTGAATAAATGAACGCATAGTACATTTAGTTTATCGCCTTTTGGTTAAGTCTAGCCCCTTCAAACGAGAAGGGGCTTTTCTTTTTGAAGTATTTACTAGCTTTGGAGTTCACCAATTATCGCAGCTATGGATTTTATAAAAGTTACGGAGCAAAAGGAAACGTTTGTAGCACTCGTAGAATTAAATCGACCAAAAGAACTGAATGCACTCAACCACCAATTGATGACAGAATTGTTGGCTGCCTTTCAACAACTCGACAAAAATGATCAGGTTCGTGTAATTGTTTTGACAGGAAATGAAAAAGCTTTTGCAGCAGGTGCTGACATCAAAGAAATGGCTGACAAATCTGCTATTGAAATGCAATTGATGGATCGTTTTACCACTTGGGATCAAATCCGAAAAACAAAAAAACCAATTATTGCTGCCGTCAGTGGCTTTGCTTTGGGGGGCGGCTGTGAACTAACTATGATGTGCGATATGATCATCGCATCGGAAACGGCTAAGTTTGGGCAGCCTGAAATAAAAATAGGAACGATTCCCGGAGCTGGAGGAACACAGCGCTTGACAAAAGCTTTAGGTAAAGCAAAAGCAATGGAACTGATTCTTTCGGGTAGATTTCTTTCCGCAGAGGAAGCGCATTTTTATGGATTGGTCAATAAGGTTGTCCCGGTTGAAATGTACTTGTTCGAAGCCCTGCAACTTGCCAAAGACATCGCACAAATGTCACCAGTGGCAGTTCAACTTGCTAAAGAAGCTATCAACCGATCGTTTGAAACACAACTAGATGAGGGTTTGGCCTTCGAACGAAAAAATTTCTATCTGACATTCGCCAGCGAAGACCAGAAGGAAGGAATGAAAGCGTTTGTAGAGAAAAGAAAACCAGAGTACAAGGGTAAATAACATTACAAAATAAAAAGAGAGCGGGATTAAAATCGCTCTCTTTTTACTTTAATTCTTTTACTTTAATTCTGCAACGGTTATCGAACCGCGAACCCAAATCCAACGGTAAGAGCGTTGTATTTTTGCAATGTATAATCTCCATTAAAATATACCGGACCCAACTTTATTCTTAATCCAGCCGTAACTCTGGCACTTTTATTTGTATATTCTGCTGAGAAAGGATCTGTCAAATCTGCTGAGTCTGGAAATGATGGGTCGATCGTATATGTTCCCAATACATTAACCGTACTATTCACCGCTCCATACCCTACACCCGCATAAAGAGTTAAAACAGAAATCTTTTTTGAAATCAAGGCTTGCGCTACCCAAGAATTCAATTTGTAATTTACCTTACCATCCGTATTGTCGGGTAGCGCATCCGTTGGATCTGAATTAACAAGACTGGTAGCTCCAGAAACAGAATTATAAGCAACCAATAAAGAGAGATCAAAAGGCAAACGTTTTATACCCTTTAAATGTTGCTTTATGTCATGCATTAACCCGAAGCCTAGCATGCTGAAATTACTACCCCCTTGCTTCTGCTCGGGAACAAATCTAATTTTCAGATCAGTGTTTTTTACAATACCAATACCTAATTGGATCATGGGGACAGGAACGGCACTAAAGCCAATTGATTTTCTAAAATTAAGACCCTCGGGACCGTTTACAGTAACTGCTTTACCAGGAATAGGGCCGTTTCCATCTGGATCGTAAACACCTGTGTAGGTAGTGGGAGTGTTAGCTCCAAATATAGTGGGAGCTGTCGCGTTTGGCCCTGCGGGAGATGTGAGGCTTAGTGTTTTTAGCCCTAGTGATGACGGTGTAAACGAATCATCAGATGCAGGGGTGAAAGCAGCGCTAACTGTAACGCCTAAATCAAAACCCAATGTTTTATGCGCCTTGGCTGTGTGGTACCATCCGCTCGTCATGCCATAAGAAGTGGCATTAATAATTGGGCTTAAATATGCACCAATCAATTTAGAGGCATCGTCCTTTCCACCATTTAAGAACCCAACAAGGTCTGACTCATTTTGCGAAAAAGCCGGTAACGAGGCTAAAAAAAATAAACCAAAAGCCAATCTTAACATTCGTTTTCTTGTAAAATTTTTATTCATAAAAGTATTTTAGTGAGTATATCCAAATAAATGGTACTTGGTAAACAGTTTGCCGTTAAGCAAATCTCTAAAATAAAATGGAGTCTCCTATCTCTTTTTGATATTTTTACGCCCATCCATGGAGATTATGTACAACTTAGGCATTCATTTGTTAGCAATAGGCTATCAAATAGCAGCCTTATTCAATGAGAAGGCTAGGTTATTTATAGCTGGACGCACGGGGATATTTAACCAGCTTTCAAAATCCATAAAATCAACTCGCAATTTAGTATGGATTCATTGCGCCTCGTTAGGTGAATTTGAACAAGGCAGGCCTGTTATTGAATCGATCAAAGAAAAATTTCCCGGTGTAAAAATATTGCTCACTTTCTTTTCTCCTTCGGGGTATGAAAATAAAAAAGACTATGATAAGGCAGACTTTATCTTCTACCTGCCGTGGGACAAACCTAAAAACGCGAAGCGATTTATTGAGATCACACAACCAGTGTTGGCCATTTTTGTGAAATATGAATTTTGGTACCACTACTCGAATGAATTGAAAAAGAAAAACATTCCACTCATTTCCGTTTCGTGTATCTTAAGACCAGATCAGGTATTTTTCAAACCGTATGGCGGGCTTTTTAGAAAAATCCTATCAAATTTTAACCACTTCTTTGCCCAAAATCAGGAAACGGTAGACCTCCTAGCTCGATTAAATATTAACGCCACATTAGCGGGTGATACCCGCTTTGACCGGGTTTATGAAATCACTCAAACCGCGAAAGAAATTGGTATAGCAAAAAAGTTTAAAAATGACCTAAAACTATTTGTTGCGGGGAGTTGTTGGCCAGCCGATATGGACGTGCTTTACCCGATGATCAACGAGAATCCACATCAGTTAAAATTCATCATTGCGCCCCACGAAATTTCTGAGAGTTTTATTAAAAATATCGAGAATTCAATTTCTGCAAAAACAGTAAGATACTCGCAAGCAAAGGAAAATGTAGGCGACTTTCAGGTGTTGATTATCGATAACATTGGCCTGCTTTCAAAACTTTATCGCTACGGTGAATTTGCCTACGTGGGAGGAGCATTCGGAGACGGCCTTCACAATATTTTAGAGGCAGCTTGCTATGGAGTACCCATTTTCTTTGGGAATAAAAATTACAAGAAATATCAGGAAGCAAACGACCTGATTATGCGTGGTGGCGCATTTGAAGTGGCCGATTATTCGGATCTGAAAACAAAATACCAAGCACTTAACAACCATCCCGAAAATTTTCTATTGGCGTGTGAAGTCACTAAGTCTTATGTCAAAGAAAATTTGGGAGCGACTCAAAAAGTACTGGATTACTGCACGCCTTTGTTGAATAAATCATGAAATGGCCACTAACGTTAGGTACACCCAACGAATTGATATTCTTTGCCATTCCATGTGACCTCAAAAAAAACATTAGCACATGAAAGGTCAAATCTTAAAATCAACGGGCTCTTGGTATGAAGTACTCGGGGAAGATCATATCCGAACGATGTGCCGCGTACGTGGCAAAATACGTCTGGATGAGATAAAAGAAACTAACCCTGTGGCCGTAGGCGATCACGTGCTGTTTGAAAAAGAAGATGTAAATGGTGTAATCTTTGAAATCCTTCCTCGCAAAAATCATTTACTCAGACAATCCGTAAAAAAAACTGGGCACGCACATGTTTTAGCTGCAAATGTCGATCAAGTGCTGCTCATTGCGACCCTCAAAGAACCAAGAACTTCGTTTGGTTTTATCGATCGGTTTTTAGTTTCAGCAGAATCTTTTCGCATTCCCCAGATTTTACTTTTTAATAAGTCGGATCTGCTAACTCCAAAAAATCGGGACAATCAAGCGGGCGCAATTGAATTGTACAACTCTTTGGGTGTTATTTCGAAGAGCGTTTCCGCAATCGGGGATGACATGGATTTTCTTCTTGATGTATTAGACCAAAAACTCACCTTGGTAGCTGGTCATTCGGGTGTAGGAAAATCCACTTTGCTCAACCGGCTAGCTCCTCATATCCAACAAAGCACGGGTGAGATTTCCGGATTTTCAAACAAAGGAACGCACACTACAACCTTCGCTGAGATGTTTGAGCTAAAAGAAAATACATTCATTATCGATACGCCCGGAATAAAAGAATGGGGATTGGTACAAATGGAGCCGCAAGAAATTTCGGACTACTTTGTAGAAATGAGAGACCTACGCTTGCAATGTAAGTTCGGTTCTAAATGTCTGCATCTAAAAGAGCCCTATTGCGCAGTACTGCGAGCAATTGAAAAGGGGACGATCGCTAAAAGTAGATATGAAAGCTATGTGAGCATGGTTTTGGGTGAGGACAACCGAAAGTAGAGTTTTAAGAATTCGATTGCTAACCCGATGTCAAACATTCGAAGTGAGAGCAAAAATTCATATCGCACTCTTCTCTTAAGTGCCTTTTCCTCACCTCTATTCCTATTCAGTTTTTGAATTTTTTTACAAACAATCAACGTAGACGTACGCTGCTGATTCCCTCTCTCGAATTGCTTTTCGGACATAGAGTTCTTTACCAATCTTCTTTTTACCAACGGCTTTGAAGAGTAACAAAAGAAATACTCACGCGAGGCGCGAATCAAAAAATCGAAATCTTCAAATGCCAACGAATCATCATAGCCACCCATACGATCGAGGACTGATTTTCGGAACATCATCGTAGGCGGACAGATAAAGTACCGCTGAATAATTTCCTTGTAGATATCTCCTTGCGGTATAGAAGCATGAGGATACTTATCGGAATGTTTACCCATTAAATCTCCTCTCGCATCGATCAGCTCTGCATCGGAAAATTGAAGTCCAAATTGAGGCGACCTATTTTTAAAATCGGCAACACCCTCTTCGATTCGATTTGGAAATAAAATATCATCAGCCGCCAAGTCAATAATAAACTCTCCTTTGGCATGACTCCACGCTTTATTCAGCGATTTTGTGTAGCCAATATTTTCTTGGTTA
>JBBSCN010000093.1:0-11750 GCA_038250265.1 Cytophagales bacterium
AGGCGCACACCTGCGGGGTAACCGCTTCAATCCCTCACGCAACTCTCAGGTTACAATTAACATTGCACTAGTTATTTGTTATTAGTTGGTCTATCCGAATAGACTGGGCACATTTAAAGTGACCTTTTGGACAATCTCTAAATCCGTGAAGCCCACAAGGGCGACAATCCAATTTCTCTTCCGTTTCTACCACAAAAGACCTATCCGACAAAGGGCCAAATCCAAAAGACGGAACGGTAGAACAATAAATAGCTGTGACCGGTGCATTCACCGCTGAAGCCAAATGCATGGGCGCAGAATCATTTACAAAATTCATTTTCGCTCCCTTCATCAACGCAGCAGACTGAAGGAAGCTCAACTTACCCGCAAGATTGACCACCATTGAAACTCCGCTGGCCAGTCGTATTGATTCGCATACATGATGATCGGCTGGAGCACCTAATAAAAAAATCGAATTGACTTGCGCATGAATGGATTGTATCAACTCAATCCATTTTTCAGCAGGCCATTGCTTGGTAAACCAAACGGAAGTGGGCGCGAGGCAATAATACATTCCTACTTTAAACTCCTTAACACGTTCATCATCCAATTTGGTAGGATACAGTCTTGGTTTTACCGATGTCGAATCCGTAAAGGTTGCTATTAATTTCTGATTGCGTTCTACCTCATGAATGCTGCCTACCTGATGTCTAATAGTTTGGGTGTTAAAAAAAGAAAACGGATTTTTATCAAATCCAATCCGATTTTTGCCTTTAGAAAAAGCAGCGATCAAGCCCGTGGTGGCAAATCGCTGCACGTTGATTACGTAATCGTAATGAGCCGACCGAATCTTACTTACAATCTGAACTAAATTGCGATACTTATTCTTTTTGTCGAATACAATAACCTCCCTTAGGAAAGGATGGTTTAATAACAAACTCTCATTCCCTTTTCGCAGGAGAAAATCAATATGCGCGTCAGGATGAAACTGATGTATCTTTTCAACGAGTGCAGTTGCTAAAATAACATCGCCTATGAAGGCGGTTTGTATAACTAAAAAGGATTGCTCCGATTTCACTATTTCTTGAACTCTGATTGGTAATAGTCAATAGCCTTTCGGATAATCTCCAACGCAGTTTCTTTACCCTGAAATTCAGGAACAGTAACTACTTTATTTTCCAATTTCTTGTAGCTCTCAAAAAATTCTTTCAGTTCCAATTTAAAATGAGAGGCCAACTCACTGATGTCCTTCAAGTGTTTGGTATTGGCGTCATTCTCTGCAACCGCCAAAATTTTATCGTCTGCCAATCCCTGATCAATCATTCGCATCACCCCCACTACACGAGCTGGAACTAAGCACAACGGTTGAATCGGCTCACGGCACAAGATCATAATGTCCAATGGGTCGTTGTCTTCTCCCAACGTTTGTGGAATAAATCCGTAGTTAGCTGGATAAAATACCGCGGAATACAAAATACGATCAAGCTTCAACAACCCGGTATCTTTATCTACCTCGTACTTTGTACGCATGCCAGTAGATATTTCAATGATTCCGTTTACAAATTCAGGAGCATTACTGCCAACAGGAGCTTCGTGCCAAGGGTGTTTGATCATTAAAATAATATTTTACGCAAGGTAGCTATAAAAGTCAAGAGCTACGAGTTGCAAAGTGTCCCTTGCAGCTGCGTAGCTCTTGAAATGAGAATTCTTATAATCTATTTTTTCTCTCCCTTCTTTTCGTCTTTCTTGGCCTGCACTATTTTATCACCATCCTTCAGTCGCTTGGATACCACCAAGAATGGACCCGTTACTACCTCCACGCTGTCTTTCAAACCAGAGATAATCTCGATGTTATCGTAATCGCTAATTCCCGTTTTCACTTCTACCATCTTAGCCACCCCTTTCTCATTCACAAACACTACCACCTTATCTTCTTTCTTTTCGGTTTTAGGTTTATTATCAGTGACGGTTGGCTTATCATCATCGTCATCTCTTTTTCCTTCGGGTTTCTTGTCTTTCTCGGGACTACGAGTGGTAACGGCAGTCAAGGGCACAGATAAAACATTATCACGCTTCGTAGTAATGATCTCCACGCTGGCGGTCATGCCCGGACGAAAAGGAAACTTGTTTCCTGATTTTATCAAGTCCTCATAAGAAGAACGTAAAATCAAAATGCGTACCTCAAACTCTGTAATGGCATCCGATGAAACTTTTTCTTTGGCCGTATTGGCAATATTGGTAACGATTCCCTTAAACTGCTTTTCAGCGTTGGTATAAGAATCTACATCAATTAACACACTATCATTTAGGTGTACACGCACGATATCATTTTCATTTACGTTGACCCGAACTTCCATTTTGTTCAGATCTGCAATGCGCAACATTTCTGTTCCGGCCATTTGCGCAGTACCCACCACGCGCTCTCCCTTCTTAACATTTAGTTTAGAGACGATTCCTTTCATCGGGGCATACACGGTTGTTCTGCGAACATTCTCGCGCGATTCTTTTACTGTTGCGTTGGTGCTGCTAACAATGTATTTGGCAGCCTCCAATGTTTGGGCGGCCGACTTTAAGTCGCTTTGTGAAATTTTGTAGTTCTGTTGTGCCAATTGCCAGTCCGATTCGGAAATCACTTTCTCAGCCCATAATTTCTCCTGCCGCTTGTAGTCTTGCTCTCCACGCATGAACGTAGCCTCCGCACGGGCCAGCGAGGCGCGGGAAGATTCCAGATTCGCTTTTTGTTGGCTTAACGAAGCCTCTGATCTTTCTAACTGACTCATCCACACATCGGGGCGGATCTTGACAAGAACATCTCCCAGTTTTACCGAGTCACCGTCTTGAATTTTCAAATCGGTAATTTCACCCGAAACTTCCGGAGCCAATTTTACTTCGGTGACCGGCTGAACGGTACCGGAAGCGCTTACTTTTTCAGTAATGGAAGTTTTCTTCGCCTTTGTAAATTCAACTTCCAAATCGCGCGACTTTCCAATCCAGCCCTGCGACTTACCGATGATTAAAAAGATGATTAGGAAAATAACGATTCCAATTCCCCAGTAAAGAAGCTTGTTGGATTTTTTCTTTTGCTTTGCCATTCGTAAAAAATATTAATAGTCTATTGGTTTACCTTGATAAAAATCGAGTACTTTCTTTTTGAAAATCAAATCATACTTTGCACGCACCTGATCTGATTTTGATTGAAACAGATTATTTTCTGATACTTGGTAGTCGACATAATTGGAAGCTCCCGCATCGTAGCGTTGCTTGGTCATACGAAATGCCTCTTCCCGCGCTTTTACTGCCTTCGCGGAAGACGTGAATGTTTTAGCCGCAGCAATTGCATCGGTATAGGCAGTTTCAATGGCTTGTCGCAATCTATTCTCAACATCTGTTAAATTAATATTAGCCGTTTCTCTGGTGACTTTGCTTCTTAGAACATTTGCTCGCGCATTGTAGCTATTGAAAATTGGCATGGTCAATCCAAGGGAAAGGCTTCGAGAAACATTATCTGAGAATTGATCATTAAAAGGCTTCTCAACCAAAACTCCATTTTGAATAGTCCTTGCTGCGCTCGAGTAGTTGGTGAAGGCACCTGCATTCAGACTGAGCCTAGGATAATAACTTCCCCGCGCAGATTTCAAGCCAAAATTTGCACTTTCGATCCGATAAATAGCTGCTTTGATCTCAGGCATATTTTGTCTGGCCAAATCATATATCTGTTCAGTTGTTTGATCAATCACCTGATTTTCTACGCTCAGTGCCGGCACTTCGATCTCCAATGGAGTAGATGCTGGAAGTTGAAGAGCTTGTTTCAATTGCAGAAGTGAAAGGTTGTAAGCATTCTCTCGTTGAATCAAGTTCAGTTCGTTGGTTGCATTTTGGGCTTCTAAATCCAACACATTGCCAAAAGGAACAGAACCCGCCTGCTCTAGTTTCTTCGTACGCTCTAATTGCTGTTCAGTAGTCTTCAATTGATACTGGGCGTTTTCAAAAAGTTCTTGATTGAAGATCACCGAAGTGTAAAAAGTAATAACATTCAATATCACATCGTTCTTTGCCTTGGTGTAGTCATTTTCAGCAGCCGCTTTATCATTTACACTTTGTCGGATCGTGTTCATCACGCGAAACGCATTGAACAACAACAAACTTGCGTTGGTATTGATGTTCGCATTATCAATTTTTTGATCAAGAAATTGGTTGGTCGTAGGGTCAATAGATCTTCCCCAGTTTGATCCGCCCGAGCTGGACAAATTTAAGTTGGGTAGCATAGAGAATCTCGATTGATCTAACGTAATATCTGCACCTTTTAATCCAAGGATACTTCTCTTAACTGCCAAGTTGTTTTGAAGCGCAATTTCAATACACTCCTTGAGCGTATAAACTTTTTTAGCATCACTACCTTGTCCAAACGACAACGAACTAGCAGAAACGAAAATCAGAACAGTAACTAACTTCTTGATCATATTAACGGTTGATATCGGGTATATAAATAACTTCATTTATCCAACTGAGACTCTTTAGGTATTCAAATGTTACAGGCTTGATGCCCGAATCCATTTCAATTACCTGGCATGCCAAATCATTTTTTCCCTTGCGGGAAACCGACATCGTGGCAATATTGCAATCATCATGGGCGATCACATCGGCAATAAAAGCGATGCTTCCCTTTACATCGGCCGCGAATATAATAATGGTATGTAAATTGGCTGTGAAGTCTGCCTTAAATCCGTTGACCTCGGCAATGTTGATCATACCACCGCCTCTACTTTCGCCTAAAACCTCCACTGATCTTTCTCCTTTCTTCAAGTTCAAACGGATCGAATTAGGGTGTAAGGTGGATGCGTTGCCTACTGACTTGTAATGAAATTTCAAACCCTTTTGGGTGGCAATCTCAATGGCATCTTTAATCCGCTTATCATCGGTTTCAAAATCCATCAATCCAGCAAGGATCGCGCGATCGCTGCCATGACCTTCATAGGTGCGGGCAAAGGAATTGTAAAAAATGATCTCAGCCTCTTCAGGTATGCCACCGAGCACTTTCACCGCTGCCTTCGCAATCCGTACCACGCCAGCCGTGTGTGAACTGGACGGCCCTATCATTACGGGGCCAATCATGTCAAAAACACTGCTTTTTTCGGGCATACGCGGTTTTAACGCAAGAAATATGAAAAGGATATTCTTTTGCAGGTATTTTTACCTTATCCTGTGGTATTTCTTAACAGCGGCAAAAATAGGATTTATTCCCACATCGTCTATACAGCGATGGGTGCTTTAATGCTAGGATGCGACTGATAATTGACTATTTCAAAGTCCTCAAACTGATAGTCAAAAATTGAATCGGGTCTTCTTTTTATCAACAATTGGGGAAGCGGATACGGTTCTCGCGACAATTGAAGTTTTACTTGCTCTAAATGATTGGAATACAAATGAACATCTCCGCCTGTCCACACGAACTCCCCGGGTTCTAAATCACATTGCTGAGCAAACATATAAATCAACAGGGCATAGCTGGCAATATTGAACGGAACTCCTAAAAAATAATCTGCTGATCGTTGATAAAGTTGACACGATAACTTACCATCTGCCACATAAAACTGGAACAACGCATGGCATGGAGGCAGGGCCATCTTATCCACCTCAGCGGGATTCCAAGCGGTGACGATGTGCCTGCGCGAATCAGGCTTGGTTTTTATTTGCTCAATCACTTGAGCAATCTGATCTATCCTTCTGCCATCTGGTGTTGGCCAACTGCGCCACTGACTGCCATAAACGGGGCCCAGCTCTCCATTTTCATCTGCCCACTCATCCCAAATGCTAACCCCATTGTCCTTCAAGTATTTGATATTGGTCTCACCTTTTAAAAACCAAAGTAGTTCATAAATAATCGATCGTAAATGAAGCTTTTTGGTAGTGACCAGTGGAAAGCCTTCTGCCAAGTTGAATCGTAACTGCCTGCCAAAGACTGAAAGTGTGCCCGTACCAGTGCGATCCGTTTTGACCGCCCCATTCTCGAGGATATCCTTCATTAAATTCAGGTAATGGCGCATGGTGTAAATTTCCAACAAAGAAAAAGAACCTCATGTCAATTCTCAAACAAGGCGGAAAATAAAAAGCCCCGCTTTTAGCGAGGCTTTCTATCGTTTATGAGCAAAAATTAATCGTTGCTGCTATCGTTTTTACTAGTAAAGGTTCTGGTTTTTCCATTGAAGGTAACAGCAAATGAATTGTCGCAGGTACCAGTACCAAAATCAACCGTAAATACCTTCGACTCAACCGTAACTTCTTTTGTTCCTTTCACAGGCTTGTAAACTTTATTAGACCCAACGCAAGAAACACTGTATTCCAACGGAGCAATAATTTTTACAGAATAGTTTTTGCCATATCTATTTTTGCCTGCTGCTGCAGTGGTTGCGCCAGCGGTTTGAGAGACAATCACTTTATCATCCGAAGGATTTGTTGCCCTGATCCATTGTCTGGTTCTATTGACAGTTCTAGTAGCAGTTGCTCCATCAGGCCAAGTTGAAGTATGATTGGCTACAATCGTCCAAGTTAAAGGAGAATCATTTGTACTTATGTTGGTAACTGTTCTTGTTCCGGTAATTCCGATGCCGTTGATGCTGTAACCGTTAAGGGTAACAATGTGAACAGACTGCGATGCCCGCCATCTTCCTGTCCAAGAAATTTCAATCTTGCCTTTCCTTACATTCCCTTTTGAATCCGTCTTACCATCCGCTGTAAAATCGATGGTAATCGTTCCTGCATCTTTTGTCCCGGTTTTCGTGACAATTGCACCTTTTGTTCGGTCATCTGCCTCAACACGGGCACCATCATCATTAGCGTTAAGTTCTCCTGTGGCAATATCCTGAGTTTCATCCTGAGCAGCTTCAAGTGCGCCATCCGTACTTAGGTTTTGTACATCCTGAAGGGAAAAAACTGAGTCATCTTTATTGCAAGATGCCAGTACCAATACAAAGGCGATCATCACTGTGGAGATGCCCTTTAATCCAACCATTTTTTGTGTTTTCATAAGTTTTAGTCTGATATTTTTTATTAGAGTACGTCCTCGAGCAAAAGTTTAATAGCACTTAAAAAAAAATTCGTTTCTGCAAGAAAAAAAAGCCCGGACGAATCCGGGCTTTTAAATCACTAGAGCTTTTCTAGTTACCGTCTGGTTTTACCGAAAATGTTTTAGAAACGCCATTTACTTTTACGGTAATCTCATTATCGCAATTTCCATTTCCATAATCAACGATATAATTCTTTCCATCGACCAAAAAACTCTTTGTACCGCTTACTGCAATAAATACTTTGTCAGAAATAGCACATGCTCGTGAGTAAACCAAATCTGCGGTTACTTCCATGGTGTAAGTTTTTCCATTACGACTTGAGCCGCTTGCTTCGCTTCCCTTCAGAACCACCCATTTATCGGCATTCGGGCTGGTAACGCGCTGCCACTCACGTGTGAAGGATTGTTCGCGTGTAACTGTTTTACCATCCGCAAACGTAAGTTTACCTGCTCTGATCACGACTGTGAACTTTGGATTACTCAAGAGGTTGGCTTGAGCGTTTGTCAAAACATGGGTACCTTCTATTTTTATTTCATTTCTAAAATAGCCTTCAAACGTAGTGGTAATAGATGAGCCTGGGAAAAATCTCTTGCCCACATAAGAAACTATAATTTTTCCTTTTCTAATTACCCCGCGTGAATCGGTACAGCCGGTTCCAAAATCAATCGTAATTGTACCTACCGGATTAGCTTTGGTACTATTTGGCGTTCTCGCGATTGTAACTGTGGCACATTTCAAACGATCATCAATATCTTTCAAGTTGGTCACAGGCTCACCTTCTGTGCGCCCTCCGTCATATTGTAGATCAGAAACACCCGCTACGGATATATTTGAAACATCGTTGACCTCATCGGTAAATGAATCCGTTGCTGTTTCTGAACTTATATCCTGTGTTTCTGTCGCATTGAATACAGAGTCGTCTGTTTTCGAACACGATCCCAAAATCAATATAAAAGCGATCAACAAACTTGATACGCTTTTCAATCCAACTACATTTTTAATTGTTTTCATGGGGGTTTACTTTTTGTTTTGTTGCTTAGAGGGTTAAGTTTACCGAAGGTTTAACAACACAAATAAAAATATAATAGATGCGGCATTTCATTCAGTTTGCCTTTGTTCCTTACACCGTGAGAAGACTTTCTTGTATCGCGGCCATAGCTGTTCTGGTAACCCAACCGACCTTTTCGCAGCTACAAATCGCGAAGTTGAAGTACGGAGGCGGGGGCGATTGGTATGCCAACAAAACAGCCCTTCCAAACCTCATCAGCTTTTGCAACAAAGAGTTAGGTACCAATTTGAGTGAAGATGAGGAGGCAGTAGAAGTCGGCAGCCCTGCTTTGTTTGAGTACGCCTATATCTATATGACCGGTCACGGAAACGTGGTTTTTTCTTCGGAAGAGGCTACTAATCTCCGGAATTACCTTATCGGTGGCGGGTTCCTTCACATTGACGACAACTATGGGATGGATAAATTCGTCAGATTGGAAATTAAAAAAGTATTTCCAGAGCTCGAATTGATAGAAATACCCTTTAGCCACGCGGTATATCACCAAAAATTTAATTTTCCGAATGGCCTACCCAAAATCCATGAGCATGACGGAAAACCAGCCCAAGGTTTTGGCCTCTTTTACCAAGGCAGGTTGGTGGTGTTTTATTCTTATGAGTCTGATCTTGGTAATGGCTGGGAAGATCCGCGAATTCACAATAACCCCGAAGAAAAGCGGCAGCAGGCACTAAAAATGGGAGCGAATCTGATCTCCTATTGTTTTACAAATAACTGATTTTCAAGCTACTAAATTTTATTTTTCGACTTAACTTGGAGTTTATAACTAAGTTTATAGTTTTACAACGTAATTGATAGTTGTATGAAAGTCTTGATACTGATCCTTTTACTCCCCATTTCTTCTATCGCTAATAGTCAATCATTTAGCGGACGCTTTCAAAAAGCAATTGATAAGGGTATTTCCATCACCAAATTGGACAGCATTTATCCTTCTGCTGTGCATTCTGATTCAAGCAAAGCGGTTTTTAAAGGAAGAGAGAAAGAATTTTATGAGGGCTATGTCAGCATGCTAAATACATTGGCTGGCTTCTTAAAAGAGAATGGGTTTAGATGGGATAAAAAAACAAGATGCTTCAACCGAGTGTATTTCAATAGCGAGGGAAAAATCAACTACTTCCTATTCAACTTTTACCCAGATCAAATTGAAAGCACAAAAGAACAACAGTTTGAAAAGTTAATTGGCGATTTCATAAAGACATATCAGTTTCCATTGAAAGCCAATTCCAATTTTGCGCAATGTAGCCCAGTATCTTATAATGAGAAATGATGAAAGAGTTAACCAAAGCCGAAGACCAAATAATGCAAGTGCTCTGGACGCTGAAAAAGGCATTTGTAAAAGATATTATTGATCAGTTACCCAACCCAAAGCCGGCATATAACACCGTGTCAACCATCGTTCGGATTTTAGAGCGCAAGGGATTTGTTGGCTATACCGCATTTGGAAAAACTCATGAGTACTACGCACTAATCGCGAAAGAGAAATACACTCAGTTTTATCTCAACAATTTGGTGAAGGGATATTTCGGTGGATCATTCCACAGTCTCGTCTCTTTTTTCGCGGAGGAAAACAAACTGAATTTGAACGAGATCGATCAACTGGTAAAACAATTGGAAGAACTTAAAAAGCAAAAGCCATGACTACATTCCTCAACTACCTACTGGAAGCCAACCTTAGCTTACTTTTCTTAATGCTGATTTATTGGGCGTTGTTAAGAAATGAAAATCAGTTTTCGTTTAAACGGATATTCCTGCTGGCGGCTATACTGTGTTCAGTTTTGCTTCCCGTGCTGAACTTTAATGGTAGCTTCTCTGAAAACGTTATTCCTTCTATCACTCAAATAATGCCTACTACTTGGCTTCCCTCAATTGTTATTGGAGGAGGCGAAACAACGGAGCAACAAGCTGCATCTGGCGTTGGAATCTGGAAAGCACTTGAGACATTGTACTTCCTATTGATCGTTCTCCTGAGTATTATTTTCTTAGTGAGATTGATAGGCATCTCAAGATTATGGCTGCAATCAAAAAAGTATGAATGGAACAATTGCTTGGTGGCCGAATCAACGGAAGAAAAATCAACCTTCTCCTTTTTCCATTTTATATTTATTGGGCAAGCGCATCTACTCAGCGAACGAGAAAAACACGAAATATTAACTCACGAATCATTTCACGTTCAAAAGAAACACTCCTTCGATATCGTCTTAGTTAACTTGATCGGAATTATCTTTTGGTTTAACCCAATTGTACGGCTCTATAAAAAAGAACTGGTTCAGGTGCATGAATTTGAAGCGGATGCCAAGACAGTAGAAAATAAAGACGTTGATCAGTATTGCGGACTCTTGGCAAAAGTAGCGTTACAAAAAATTAATTACCCACTAGCAAATCACTTCAATCAGTCGCTCACAACTAAACGCATCACTATGATGAAAACTATGAAACAGAAAATCAAAAACTGGAAGGTTACCGCTCTTGTGTTTACCTCTGCCTTACTCTTTTTTGTCATCGCATGCAATGATCAAGTCAGCCAAGACCTTAAAAAAGTGACACAAAACTCATCTGCTTCGCTTATTCTGCCGCTAGAGGTAAAAGGCCAATTACAGCAGCTTCAACTGCAGAATCCGGCCAAAGAATACACGGTTATTGAAATGAACGAAGAAGGAAGAAAGACGCTTGACAAACTAAAATTTGGAAATGCAGAAAGCACAGGCCTGTTTTCCGCCATGCACGTAATACGCACTGACATTCACTCAGAAGGAGAAGGCCGCAGCTATGTCATTCTTGAAAAGAACTCCACTACAAATCTGATAGCGAACGCAACTGCCGTTGATGAAGTATTTACCATAGTGGAAGAATCTGCCACACCCAAGGATGGGATTGCGGCCTTTTATAAATTTGTTTCTGCAAATATGAAATATCCGGAAAGCGCCAGAAGTGCAAAAACAGAAGGCAAACTTTTTGTGGAAATTTTTATCAATACAGATGGCAGTCTCTCCAATTTCAAAATAATAAAAAGCCTTTCAGCCGATTGTGACCAAGAAGTGATTCGCATATTGACAATGAGCCCTCCTTGGAACCCGGGTAAACAACGAGGTAAGGCAGTTAAACAAAGAATGGTGATGCCATTTGTGTTTTCGTTAGCATTTAAAGATCAAGCATCAATCTCATCCGATCAAGTGAAAAGCGTTAACGAAAACTTGGAAGTTGCTTTTGTAAACTCGCAGGTAAATGGAAAAGCAATGCTAAAAGGAATTGTATCAAATAAGAGTAACGGAAGTCCAATCGCTGGCGTGAACGTGGTTTTAAAAAATAGTACTATTGGCACCGTTACTTCGTCAGATGGCGCTTTCGATTTTGAATCGCCCACAGCAAATGGAACTCTTGTCTTTTCATTTGTTGGTTTTAAGATGCACGAAATAGAATTCTGATGATTGACCTTATCATGCCATCATGAGCCAATAGCAGGGTTGACGGTGGCATGGAGATTGGTTCGTTACTATTTTCCCAAAACCTCCTCCAACTTTTGCTCTAACGCAGGCCCACGAAGATTCTTCGCAATAATTTTTCCCGACTTATCCAGCAAAATAGAAAACGGAATCGCGTTTATGTTGTAGTCGCTGGCTGCTTGCGAATTGAAATATTTTAAATCC
>JBBSCN010000094.1:0-11719 GCA_038250265.1 Cytophagales bacterium
TGCAAGCCATCATGGACGCCAGCCGGGGAATTATAAATGGCGATGGAGAAATTTATATTGCAGGAGGAGTAGAGAGCATGAGTCGCGCACCCTTTGTAATGCCGAAGGCAGAAGAAGGCTTTTCGCGCAAAGCGGAAATGTGTGATACCACCATCGGCTGGCGATTTGTTAACTCTAAACTTTCCAAACTATATCACCCCTACTCCATGGGCGAAACAGCCGAGAACGTAGCCGAGAAATGGAAGATCACGCGCGAAGGGCAAGATGAATTTGCCCTGGCCTCTCAAAAAAAATATTCTAACGCACACCAGGCAGGAAAATTCAATGACGAGTTGATCACCGTCAAAATCCCAAAAGGAAAAGAAATCATCGATTTTAACAAAGACGAATACCCACGAGAAACGAGTTTAGAAAAACTGGCTTCACTAAAACCGGCCTTCAAACAAGGCGGCTCAGTCACTGCAGGAAATTCATCGGGCATTAACGATGGTGCAGCAGCATGTTTGATTGCCAGCGAAGAATCGGTAAAAAAATTAAACCTAAAACCTTTGGCGCGAGTGATTTCGATGGCCATTGCCGGGGTAGATCCCGCCTATATGGGCGTGGGCCCCGTACCAGCTGTAAAAAAAGCTTTGCAGCGCGCCAACTTAAAACTTTCCGATATTGGATTAGTGGAGTTGAACGAGGCTTTTGCATCACAATCTCTGGCATGCATAAAAGATCTTGATCTCAATCCTGAAATTGTAAATGTAAATGGAGGGGCTATTTCATTAGGCCACCCACTTGGTTGTAGTGGAGTGCGCATCAGTGCCACACTCATTCACGAAATGAAACGAAGAAAAGTGAAGTATGGAATTGCTACCATGTGTATTGGCGTTGGTCAGGGAGCAGCCGTTGTTTATGAGCTCGCCTAACTTTTTTCAATCCCCCTCTTTTACCCAAGATGTAAGTTTTCGTCTTATTTATTAGTTTTTAGCATAGCCAGATTCAGTTACTTTTACCAAGTAATAGAATTACTTTTCCTATGTTTCGCAGCAACCTAAAAATAATCATTCGGCAACTTCGAAGTGTTTACTCTTTCATAAATCTTCTAGGGCTTACGGTAGGGTTCACTGCGTTTACACTTATCTTTTTATGGGTGAATGATGAAATTAGTTACGATAAATTTCATCGAGATCACAAAAATATCTATCGAGTAATTAGTGATCAGCCAGCAGACAAGAATGAAATTAACAGAACCGCTACTACATGCGCACCTTTGGCAGAATATCTCAAAACCAATTTTGGGGAAGTTGAAGAGTCATGCAAAGTAAGGCTAGCTGAATACTTTTTAAAATACAAAGATGGGGGGTTCTATAAAAAAGGCATTCTTGCTGATCCTTCGTTTTTTAAAATTTTTAACTTCCCACTTACCAAAGGGGCGCTTTCTAGTTTTGATGAAGGCACCGACAAAATCATAATCAGTGAGCGATTAGCAGAAACCTATTTTGGCGAAGAAGATGCGATGGGCAAAGTGTTTTTGATTGGTGGCCGCGATATAGTAGTGGTTGGCGTAATGGGAAATATTCCCACCAATTCACATCTCCAATTTGAGTATGTTATTCCGTTAAAATTTGGGGAGGCAATGGGGCTATTTACACTGGATAGTTGGGATTCTTATTTCGTGTTTACTTATGTTAAAACCACTAAAATAAATTTGCACCAGATAGCCCAAAAAATCAGAGAGGTAGTGATTAAAAATAGCCCGAAGGCAACCACGACATTGAGCCTTCAATCACTCGCAGATATTCATTTAAAATCCAACAACATAAATGGAGACATGGAGGGCAATGGCAATATCATGTTTGTGTATTTGTTTTCGTCTATTGCTATTTTTGTTTTGATAATAGCCAGTATCAATTATTCCAATTTGGCAACGGCCAGAAGCATAAAGAGATCAAAAGAAACAGGTGTTAGAAAGGTGATGGGATCTAGCCGTTTTCAATTGGTTGTTTTCTTTTTTTCAGAAGCACTATTTTATTGTATTGCAGCCCTGGGTTTGTCTATGCTAGTTGTTTGGCTGATTTTGCCAAGTTTTAATGATTTAACCGGAAAACACTTGGGTTTCGATATCCTATCCCTATCTGTTATTCTTCCGCTTTTATCCGTTAGTTTCATTTGTGCCTTTGCTGGTGGTGTGTACCCAGCGTTGGTGCTTTCGGCTCAACGTCCGGTAGTGGTTTTTAAAGGCTTAGCGAAGGCGGGAGGCAAAGCGATCTTCATAAGGCGCGCTTTGGTTGCATTGCAATTTATTGTTACGATCAGCTTGCTCACCGGGTCGCTCATTATTCAACGCCAGTTGGACTACATTACCGCAAAAAATCTGGGCTACGATAAGGAAAATATGTTATCCTTCACCATGGTTAGAAAAGTACGGGCTAACTATGTCACTATTAAAAATGAGCTGCTAACATTGCCAGCAGTTAAATCGGTGAGCGTGAATAACCAAAATATTTCATCCAACAACTACTGGACGGATGAATTTGTGTGGGCAGGAAAAGACCCAAACAAAAATTTACTCATTTATCAATTAGTGACTGACCATGACTTTTTGAAAACATACAATGTGCCGCTTTTGGCAGGACGGGATTTTTCGAATCAGATTGCCTCTGATTCTACCGCTTTACTAATAAACGAAGAAGCAGCTACACTAATGAACATGGAGGATCCTATAAATAAAATAGTAAAACTGCATGATAAGGAATATACCATTATTGGCGTGGTAAAAAACTTTCACTTTACTTCCATTCACAAAAAAATCGAACCTTTGATCTTGTATATTGATCCTGCTTTATTTTTTCAAATTTCAATAAAACTCAACAAGGGAAACCTTCCCGAGCAAATCAAAGCTATAGAGGCAGTCTTCAAAAAAATTACACCTGATAGGCCTTTTGACTACACCTTTCTTGACCAAGACATTCACAAACTTTATGTCACCGAAAATCGAACGGGTAAGGTTTTCAAGTACTTTACAGCACTGGCAATTTTTATTTCCTGTCTTGGGCTGTTAGGTATTATGCTTTTTGTTACAGAGCAACGAGCCAAAGAATTGGCCGTGCGAAAAGTATTGGGCGCATCCATTTTCAAGTTGATGATGATACTCTCATTAGAATATGTGATTTTGGCGGTTGTCGGTTTTTGCATCGCGGCACCCCTCATGTATTATGCGATGGGCAGGTGGTTGGCCAATTTTGCATACCACTCTGAATTAAGTATTTGGATTTTTCTTTTAGCGGGGCTTTTAACGCTTTTTGTTGCTTGGTTAACCGTGGCGTATCGTTCATTTCAAGCAGCAACCGACAACCCCGTAAAAAGTTTACGTAGTGAATAATTCTTTCGGCTACATTTGCTCACAATTCTGGTTTGTGAAATGCGCTACTTCTTCGAAATAACCTACAACGGCACCAACTACCACGGATGGCAAAATCAAGCTAATGCGGTTGGTGTACAAGAGATCGTAGAAGATGCATTATCCAAAATATTCCGAACCAATATTGAAATAGTCGGCAGCGGGCGCACCGATGCCGGGGTCCATTGCGTGCAACAATTTTTTCATGCCGATCTGGATAAAGAGTTTGACGAAGAAAGCTGGCTCATCAAACTCAATTCCTTACTCCCGCGCGATATTGCGATTCGATCCATCAGACCAGTAAAAGAAGATGCACATGCTCGCTACGATGCCTTCGAGCGTTCGTACGAGTATAAAATAACCAGCGTAAAAAATCCCCTCCTGATTGGATTAGCCTATTACCACTTTAAACCTATCGATATCCAAACCATGAACCAGGCAGCCGCGTTACTGGTTGGGGAAAAGGATTTTGAGTGCTTCAGTAAAGTAAAGACAGATGTAAATCACTTTATTTGCGATCTTAAATCGACTCAGTGGAATCAAAAGGGAGATCTGCTTGTTTTCTACGTCACGGCCAACCGGTTTTTGCGCGGCATGGTGCGCGCGATTGTTGGAACATTGTTGGATGTGGGCAGCGGAAAGATTACCATAACAGAATTTGAAAACATTTTGAAAGGCAAAGACCGTAAGAAAGCAGGAATGAACGTGCCCCCTGAAGGGTTGTATTTAACAAGTGTAAAGTATCCAATTAAAATATTTTTAAAATAGACTCTTTCCCTTTTAAGAAAATAAGCCTTCGAGCAAATTTTCCTTCTCGTTTCGGAGAAGGTGGCCGAAGGCCGGATGAGGTAGAGGGGCAAGAGGTGAGGTAATGGAAAAGGAAAAAGCAAGCAGCGGCAACATCATCGACTTCAAGGTTCTCATGCGGATCATGCAGTTCGTGCGACCTTACAAAGGAAGGTTCTACTTCGTGATCGTTCTTACTTTTCTGTTAGGCATCCTGACACCGATCCGGCCACTGCTCATTCAATACACGCTCGATTCAGATGTTCAGTTCGGAAACTACTGGGGCATGGTAAACATAATGCTGATCATCTTAGGATTATTAGTGGTTCAGTCAGCTGTTCAATACGCGCACACCTACATTTCAGGAAGAATCGCGCAGTTTGTCATCCGCGACATTCGCATTCAATTGTACCAGCATTTGATCAGTCTCCGGCTTCGGTTCTTTGACAAAACTCCCATTGGCAGATTGGTTACCCGCACCATCTCAGATGTAGAGACGCTTGCCGATGTTTTTAGTGAAGGTTTGGCTGCCATGGCGAGCGATCTATTACAGATTATTTTCATTTTGGCATTTATGTTCTACATAGATTGGCGGTTGACATTGGTCAGTTTATCAACAATCCCCTTCATGTTGTTAGCTACCTATGTGTTTAAAGAAAAAATCAAGGTAGCCTTTAACGATGTGCGCAATGCGGTTTCAAATTTGAATTCATTTGTGCAAGAGCATATTACCGGAATGAACATCATTCAGATTTTTGGAAGTGAAAAAAAAGAGTTTGACAAGTTCAAAGAAATCAATAAAGAACATCGTGACGCTCATTTGAGATCAGTACTGTATTATTCTGTTTATTTTCCGGTGGCAGAAATCATTGCTGCCATGGGTACAGGCTTATTAGTGTGGTATGGCGCAAAGGGCGTTATCAATGTGGAGGCAACAGGAATTACGGTTGGCAAACTGGTTTCGTTTATCATGTTCATCCAACTATTCTTTCGCCCTATACGCATGATTGCCGATCGGTACAATACGCTGCAAATGGGCATTGTGGGTTCGTCTCGAATAATAAATCTGTTGGATGACAAAACAGATGTGATGCCAAATGGTACTAAGTCACCGACTGAGATTAAAGGAGAAGTAAAATTCAATCACGTCTGGTTTGCCTACAATGAACCAGAGTATGTTTTGAAGGATATCAATCTGGAAATAAAACCGGGCGAAACCATTGCCTTGGTGGGTGCCACCGGTGCAGGAAAATCTTCAATTATCAATTTACTCAATCGCTTTTATGAAATCAATAGAGGATCGATCGAAGTAGATGGAATCGATATTAAAGAGTTTGACATAAGATCGCTGCGCCAAAACATTGGCGTGGTATTACAGGATGTCTTTCTTTTTTCAGATACAATAAGGAACAACATTACGCTCGGCAATGCCGATGTCACTGATGAAATGATCCTTCATGCCGCTGACTTGGTTGGAGCCCGAAGGTTTATTGAACGGCTGCCCGGTGGTTTGGAGTATAATGTGATGGAACGTGGCGCCACCCTCTCTGTCGGGCAACGCCAATTGCTGTCTTTTATTCGGGCAATGGTGTATGACCCTAAAATCCTCGTGCTGGATGAGGCCACATCTTCCGTGGACACAGAGACCGAAGAGATGATTCAAAATGCAATTGCAAAAATGATGACTAACCGCACGTCCATTGCTATTGCCCACCGGCTTTCCACTATCCAGAAAGCAGACAAAATTATTGTGCTCGACAAAGGTGAGATCAAAGAATCGGGTACCCACGAAGAACTCATCAGCCATAACGGATTTTATGCCCAGTTGCATAAAATGCAGTATAAAGAGGTAGTATAGCCGGTCATCGCGTCAAAGGACTCACAGCCAAATTCATGTGTACAAAAGAGCTATATTTGCTCTAATGCCTCTGTTCAAAATTTTTGCGCTGTCACTGATCGTACTTGTTTCGCTCTGTCTTGACGTACAAGCTCAGGTTAGAAAGAGTGTGCGAAGTGCCCAGTATGGCGTTCCAAAAGTATCGCGCGCCAAAGCGATAATCATGTGTCCGATCTTTGAAGAAAGTCGATATCCCTATCAGGGATTTGGGTTTAAAGTAGGCGACCCGTTAGCGCTTACCTATAAATTTTACCCAAGTAAACACTGGGCTTTTGCGATAGATGGAGGAAAAACTGCTAGCGGGCTCTATAACAAATATTACAGGGGTCAATTTACCAATTATCAAACAGAAGCTATCCAAGATGTTATTGCAAGAGACCCTTTAATAGATACCATTGGAAATGCCCAAAGCGTCAAGTATCTCACTCACACTGCCAACTCGGATTGGTTTCTAGAAGCAAAATTTCTCTATCAATGGGATGCTGAAAAAATTTCGAAGGGCTTGCAACTCTATGTGGGAGCAGGATGGCAATGGAGGAATACCAATCTCACATTCGAATACCTTTATGAGAATGGTCGATTCGAAAGCAAAAATGGACGCATCACAAAAAATACTTTTACCTATGGCCCAGTAGTACTGGTAGGTTTTGAATACTCCTATTTCACGCTACCTATTTCTGCTTTCATTGAGGTAGAAATGTTTACCGATGTGTTTGCAGATCCCGGTTATCAACGGTTTCAAGGAGGCGTTGGCCTTCGATATATTTGGTAGAGTAACTATTTGATAAAGTAACTATTTAGTCGAGTTTCTCAGCACGCTATTCTTTTTGCTGTAGCTGAAGTAGATAATCAAACCAAACAACAGCCAGCCAATAGCTGCCAATTGAGTGTTTCTATCCAGCGAGTAAATTAGCGCGGAACAAATCAACATCCCTAGGATAGGCACAAGCGGAACCAACGGTGTTCTAAAAGGTCTGACCGCCTCGGGATTCTTGACGCGCATCACCCAAATACCTAGGCATACAAGCACAAAGGCAAACAGTGTTCCAAAGCTTGTTAAATCACCCGCTACACTTCCGGGAACTAACCCACCAAATAGGGAGACAAAGACAAACAATATCCAATTGGCTTTAAAGGGTGTACGGAACTTTGAATGCAATTCTGAGAAAACTTTTGGCACCAACCCATCCTTAGACATGGAATAAAATACGCGTGATTGGCCCATGAGCATTACCAATATCACAGAAGAAAATCCTGCCAAAATAGCTACGGTAATGAGTGTCGCCAGCCATTCATATCCGGGCATATAATTCTTAATCGCATACGCAACAGATGCTTCTTTACCTGCCACTTTAAATTCCTGCCAGTTGGCGATGCCAGTTAAAACATACGAGAACAGAACAAACAATATCGTACAAATCACCAATGAACCTAAAATACCAATGGGCATATCGCGCTTAGGATTTTTTGCTTCTTGTGCCGCAGTCGATACGGCATCAAAACCAATGAAAGCAAAGAACACAATACTAGCGCCTCCTAAAACGCCTCCCCATCCGTGGCGGTTCCATACCTCATGACCGGGCATATCTGCCGGAATTGTGAAAGGAGTATAATTAGCTTCGTTAATGAAGCCCCATCCCAACGCAATAAAAATCAGAACGATAGAAACCTTTATAAAAACAATTATTGCATTTAAGCTTGCCGACTCTTGTGTGCCCTTGATCAATATTAGAGTAAGCACGAATAAGATGAAAACAGCGGGCACATTAATAATTCCCGAGACGCCATTCAATGAGGTTTCCGAGGGGCCGTGACACCATTGGTATGGAATCGTCCCTCCCAGTAAACTATTCAAATATTCACTCCACGCGATGGACACTGTGGCCGAAGCCAATGCATATTCCAAAACCAACGCCCACCCAATAATCCACGCCATAAATTCTCCCATGGTAACATACGCGTAAGCGTAAGCACTACCTGCAATTGGAATCATTGCCGCAAACTCGGCATAGCATAGTCCTGCAAAAGCACAGCCAATGCCCGCAACGATGTAGGAGATCACTACCGCAGGTCCGGCAGCATCACCGGCCGCTGCTGCTGTACGTACAAAAAGTCCGGCACCAATAATTGCACCTATACCCAAAGCGATCAGGTTCCAAACACCAAGGGTGCGTTTCAATCCCTTCCCGGTGTCACCCTCTTGCATCATCATTTGATCCAATGACTTCTTAATAAAAAGACTCATGTAAATAGTATTAGGTAAATATTATCCCTAAAAGTAAAAATAATAATGAATTAAGGAAGCTATAATTTTTTGGGTGGCGGCCTATGCTACTTCCTACCTTTGGATGCATCAAACTTAACCTTCACCAGCACTTCGCTTTCAATCGCCAAATTGTCTTCTGTGGTGGGCGACCAAGCAGGGCCGTCTTTTACCAAACGTACCACTTCCTCATCACACCCGCTTCCTAGGCTTTTGACTACTTTAAAATCATCTAATTGCCCGTCAGTTTTTACCGTAAACCTCACTTGCACTTTGCCCTTTATTTTCTTATCCAATGCTTCCGAGGTGTATCGAACATTATTATCTAAGTACTTGTCATAAGCCTTTCTTCCTCCTGCCGGCTCTGCTAATCTAACTACCGGTACGTGGTCAGGATCGTGTTTAGGGCTATACCCCACCACCACCACTTCGCTCAATTGAGAGACATCGGGCCCTAATTTTACATCCATATTTTGTTGCTTTTTAACGGCAATTATTTTGGACTGAAACCCAATAAAAGAGAAAGCTAATTTCTGATCCGGACCTTCTATGGGCAATTGATAATTGCCGTTCTCATCCGTGACAGTTCCAATTGTGGTGCCAGAGAGAATTACATTAACACCGGGAATTGGAGTTGCGTCTTCTTCAGAAAGAACCTTGCCTCTTACAAAATGAGAAACAGGAATGGCAGCCTTTCGGGACATCGAAGGAGCGGCTGCAATGGCTTCACTTTTCTTATCGTCCAAATTGGCTTTTTGTCTGCTGGCTGCTTGGTTTGAGAGGGCCAGCTCCGCCTCTTGCGCTACTACAACCTCCTCCTTACTTTTCGCGTCATCTAACAACGCAACTTTCTCTTCTTTAAATTCAGCTTCCGATTCAGCGTCCCTGTTTTCATTTTCACTAGCTGGAACAACCGCCTTTTTTTCAGAGAGCCCTCCGCTGATCTTTGAATCCGTTGAACTGATAGGCTCTTGTTTGGTTTGGCTATCTTCTTTTTTAAGCTCTTGTGGTTTAGCTAGTGCGGGCGTCTGTTTATGTTCTTCCTTTTTTAAAGACATGTTTTCATTTGGAGCTACAGGAATTAGCTTGTAGGCGAACCAAAAAGAACCAAAAATCAACAGCAATGAAGCGGCAATTCGCAACGGCCAAAACCATTGGTTGGTTGGCTTATTCGGGCTGGTTGCAATTGGGGCAGTTGACTTTTGGGCAAACATGGCAACTACTTGCTTATCGGCTTTCGCATGAATGCGCTCATTTAGTTCGCTGACATCCGAACCAAATTCTTCGATTGAAATAGTCGATCCGCCCTTCAAGGCATCCGCCAGAAAAGGATCTTGAAGCGCCTTTTTTTCCAACGCATGCATTTCGGTCGAGGTAAGCTCTCCACGCCTGTATTTTTCAATATCGTCTTTCCACTCATCCATTTTTTTCCATACAAATTTTTAGATTTCGCTTTCCATTTTGGATGTAACTCTTCACTTTGTTCAAATCCAATCCCGTAAGGCTGGTAATGTCCTTATAGCATTTTTCTTGTAGATAGAATAACCGAACGCATTGCTGCTGATCGGTGACCAACTCACCGATACACCTTTCTAATTTAGTAAGATTTTGCTCCATGTCAGGCTCTTCTTCCAGATGCAGCAGGAACTCATTTTCCATAAGCTGGGGCGAAAATTCTTCCATACGCTTGCCCTTGCGAGCACGCAACTGCATCAAACAGTGGTTTCGGGCAGTTACATAAAGCCAGCTTTTGAAGTTTTCAACCTGATGGTTTAGTAAGGTTTCAATCAACTTTTCAAATACCTGCATTACAGCATCCTTGGCATCATCTCGATCTTTCAAATAGTTGAGACAGACCCCATAAACCAGCGAAGTATAACGACTGTAAAGTGTACCCAAGTGTGCTAAATCCCCCGACTCTTTGTAAAGCTGGATCAAGTCTATATCTGTGGCCAGTTGTCTTTGCACGCTTCAATATAAAATTTTTTAACCTTTTTTTATGGAATTGCTTTCGCGAATGCATCTGATAGGAAATTTTAAACCCACAATTATGAAAAAGCAAGTTTTAATGTTGATCGCGCTGATGATCCTGTCTTTCGGGTTCATAGCCCCTGAAGACCGAACGCTAACCGGCAAAGTAACCGCTGCTGCTGACAACAGGCCCCTTTTCGGGGTAAATGTTTCGCTCAGGGGGACTTCGGTCGGTACAGTTACCGATGCACAAGGAAATTATTTATTGAAAGTTCCCCAAAAAGCAGCCACGCTCGTCTTTGCATTTGTTGGAATGAAAGCCATGGAAGTAAAAATTGGAACTCAAAACCGCATCGATGTTGCTTTGCAAGAAGATGTTTCTCAACTGAATGAAGTGGTGGTGACGGACTTCAGTCGGATAAAACGAAAATTGTTTGGCGGCAGGGAAGATACTAAAGGGGCGGCAGCGCCCGACCGCGAATATAAATCAATCTCAAATCATGCAGAGTACGAAAACCAGCCCGTCTTTAATACCGAAGAATACGATGGTATAAATGAGAACATTTTCCACGGGGCGCTGCAAAATCCCCTCTCCACTTTTTCGATCGATGTAGATGCAGCCTCGTACAGCAATGTGCGCAGGTTTATTCAACTGGGTCAACGCCCTCCAAAAGATGCGGTACGCATTGAAGAAATGATCAATTATTTTGACTACGACTATGCCCAACCTAAAGGAGAATATCCCTTTTCTATCAACACAGAGATTTCTTCAGCTCCATGGAATTCAAAGCACAAACTAGTACATATAGGGTTGCAGGGTAAAAACATTCCGAAAGAAAATTTACCTCCAACTAACTTGGTTTTCTTGATCGATGTGTCTGGTTCGATGAGTGACGAAAATAAACTGCCGCTGTTGAAATCGTCTTTTAAACTTTTGGTCGAACAGCTTCGCGAACAAGATCGGGTAGCCATTGTAGTCTATGCAGGTGCAGCTGGATTGGTATTGCCAAGCACCTCTGGTGCAGACAAGAAAAAAATTATTGAGTCGTTGGAAAATTTACAGGCAGGTGGCTCTACCGCTGGCGGAGCCGGTATTCAATTAGCGTACAAAATCGCTAAGGAGAATTTTAGAGATGGTGGCAATAACCGGGTGATTCTGGCCACTGATGGCGACTTTAATGTAGGCGAATCAAGCAACGGAGGAATGGAGCGGTTGATCGAAGAGAAAAGAAAAGACGGTATTTTCTTGACTGCCCTCGGATTTGGAATGGGCAACTACAAAGACTCCAAAATGGAAATATTGGCCGATAAAGGAAACGGAAACTATATGTACATCGATTCCATTTTGGAGGCACAAAAGGCGTTGGTTACGGAATTTGGAGGAACTCTTTTTACCATCGCAAAAGACGTGAAA
>JBBSCN010000095.1:0-11662 GCA_038250265.1 Cytophagales bacterium
CGACTTCTACATTGGAGAAATCTGGGTTAACCGTTAAGTCAAGATTGAGGGAGGGGCTAATGGCAACTTTAGCATCTAAGCCTACATTCGCTATTGACGAAATTGGTTTCTCATTTTGAATATCTTGCTGGCTTACACCTGCCAAATAGGGTATCAAAGAAACATTCGCGCCTGCATGTGGAGGTAAATTTTCAAAAATCAATTTACCGGAATACGCAAATGAAGCAGGTATGAATTGAATGGGCGTGGCAATCCAACTACTCACTTGATTTCGTTTCAAATCTTGCCGCACAAAGGTTACGTTCCATTCTTTAGAGTTATGGTTGTATCGAAATGATTTCAACGGTATGGCCAGCTCAGCAATCCATCGGTCAGCATACTTTTTTACTGCCGAATACCATTTGTTGTCCCAACTGTTGCTAAACGATCCGTCACCACCTTGCCCACCACCAGAGATAACTCCTTCGGACTGTACTCCAAAGGGGGTGATGGTAAAAAAGAAACCATTGGTGTAATCGTTAAATGGGTCTACGTAAATCCCAATGTTGTCATTCAAGTCCCAATCGATATCGCGCCTAAGCGACTGAACAATGTCTGGCTTGCTATCATCATAACAAACGAACGACACGTACAAAAAGTGATCGTCAAAAGCCATGCGTGCCTCCGATTGAAAAGTAGGCGGTAGCGAATCGACTGGAAAGTTCATGTAAAAATTTTTGGCCACACTGGCTTCCGTCCAAGCCGTCTCATCCAATTTGCCGTCCAACACAATTTTCGCAATGGCTTTCGCAATGGGCAAGCCTGTGCCAGGCTTATTTTTAGGCTGCGCCATGGCACACTGGGCTATGAGAAGCGTCAAGTATATTAAAATGAACTTTTTGTGCATAAATAAACCGCAAATTTAGCCAAGGGATTTGGGTGAAAAAGCCCATTGGCCAAAACGAACGAGTTAAAGTGTTAAAAGTTTGTTAAGGTTAGTTTAACGGTCTCTCGGCATTACTATCGGCAGCCGATCTAGTCGTTGTCAGCCAATTGACGCACAATACAAATCTTAAAAGCTTTGCGTATTTTTACTTATTAATCTCGACAAGTTGAAAGCTTCTCCACTTTACTCAATTTCCCCCATCGATGGTCGCTATGCGGCCACTACCGAATCGCTTCGAAGTTATTTTTCGGAATACGGACTGATCCGTTATCGAGTGCTAGTGGAGGTTGAATATTTTATTGCCCTTTGTGAAATCGATTTGTCGGAACTTTCTAAGTTCCCAAAAGATCAATTCACATCTCTCCGTTTATTGTATACTAATTTTGACGAATCTGCTGCAGAACAAATCAAGGAAATAGAAAAAACAACGAACCATGATGTAAAAGCTGTTGAGTACTACCTAAAAAAACAATTTGACCAATTGGGCTTAACCGGGTTCAAAGAGTTCATTCACTTTGGGCTTACTTCACAAGACATCAACAACACAGCTACGCCACTGCTGCTGAAAGATTTTATAACGGATGTGTATGTACCCGGCTTGCAAAAACTGATTGACCTGCTCCAAAAAAATGGATTGGCATGGGCGGATGTTCCCATGCTGGCACGCACCCATGGCCAACCTGCCTCCCCTACGCGACTCGGAAAAGAGATTGATGTTTTTGTGTCCAGATTGATGGTGCAAAAAGAACAACTTAATCAAATTTCTCACTCTGCTAAATTTGGTGGCGCTACCGGTAACTTCAATGCACATCACGTTTCTTATCCGCACATCGACTGGAATGATTTTGGTTTCCGCTTTGTACAGCAAAGATTAAATTTAGTTCGCAGCACGCCAACCACGCAGATTGAACACTACGATAACATGGCTGCTTTGTTTGATAACCTAAAACGAATTAACACGATTTTGACCGACTATAGCCGAGATGTATGGCAGTACATTTCCATGAACTACTTCAAACAAAAAATCAAAGAAGGTGAAGTAGGCTCATCGGCCATGCCTCACAAAGTAAACCCAATCGACTTTGAAAACGCTGAGGGTAACCTTGGTTTAGCAAATGCAATTTTTGAACACCTATCCGCTAAGCTGCCCATCTCTCGTTTGCAGCGAGATCTCACAGACTCCACCGTGCTGCGGAATATAGGTGTGCCTTTAGCCCACACGATTATCGCCTTCAAATCCTTGGAAAAAGGAATTGGCAAGCTAGAACTAAACAAAGCTGCCATTGACAAAGATCTGGACGACAATTGGGCCGTAGTAGCGGAAGCCATCCAAACGATATTGCGCAAAGAAGGATACCCTAATCCGTATGAAGCATTGAAAGAACTCACACGAAAAAATGAAAAGGTTACGCAACAAACGATAGCTGATTTTATTGATTCGCTTAAAGTAAGTGACTTACTAAAAGAAGAACTGAAAAAAATTACACCGTTTAACTATACGGGGATTTAAGGGCATCTCTAAAAACCTTTCTTTTACTACCTCAACCCGTTTATCCTTCTCCAAAAGAGAAGGGTAGGTTGTGTTTTAAAGATGCCCTTAATTTTATTTTTCAGGCGTATACAACAAGGTACTACTGGCAAAGTCGAATAGTGTGAGCCTCCTCAAGTTAAAATAGGAAGTCCAAAAAGAGCGGAGCGCCTCTACGTAACTTCGCTTTGCATTGTCTTTTTCCGTGAGGGCAATGTTCAAATTCGTAATATCAATTTTACCAATCAGATAACGGTTTTGCGCCACATTGTAGCGTTCACGTGCCACCTCATCTGACTTTTTGGTGATCTCTATTTGCAGACGCAGTAAATCAAATTGACGGACTTGCGTAACAATCTCCTGATCGGTATTGACTTCATCTTGTGCAATGATAAAATCGTTTAGCTTTTTATTGGCAAAAGCGGTATTCATGGCAGCTTTGTTTCTTCCCCAGTTAAATACGGGAACACTAAAGCTAAGATTGAATTGCTGTTGCTGCTGCGGGCTTACATAAAGATCATTGATCATCAGCCCCACATTGTTGAGGCCATACGATGCTGACACCGTGGCATTGTCTAATCGCCCACCACGGGCACGTGCTACCTCCCGATCAGCTTCAATCCGCCTTCGCTCGAAGGCAATATAGGAAGCTCGGTTCTTTCGTGCGTAGGCAAGAGCTTCCTCTAAGTTCAAACCAAAAGTAGGTATGCTTTCCGGCAAGGCCAACTCAAACGACTCATCATCTTTTAAGCCCAAATAAATTCGTAGCAACAAACTATTATTCTGAATGTTAATTTTTGCCTGCGCCACATCTTGTTTTGATTTCAATAATTGCAGTTCTACTTGAAGCAATTTATCCAGCGAGGTAGTGCCAATATTATATCGACCTTGCTCAATCTTAAAGATAGTATCATTGTTGGCCAAGTTAAACATAGCAATTTGCTCATCAATTTGAGAGCGAATGACTTGAAAGAACAGGTCAGCCGCATTTTGTGAAATAAACTCTAACTGCTCAACAAATTCCCTTTTCGACTCCTCATATCGGAGCGGCTCAGTCCTTCTATCCCATTTGTAAGGATTATATGCATAAACTGGTTGATCTAATCGCACATTCAAAATATTACCGTTCCACGAGGACGCGCTCCTATTGATATCGTTAAAAAAATTAAAATTGGTGTTAGCGGAAATAGTTCCGCCCGTCCAGCGAATAGGTTGAAGAAGGCCTAAGTTGGCAAACGAGTTAGTTTGGTTAATGGGTTGAAAAAGTCGGGTACCGTCTGGTTGTATTACTTGTAAAAAATTTTGATTGTAACTGGGCGCGTTTCCGCTGATCGCCAATTGCGGATTATAACCTGCGCGAAAAGTTCGGTATTGCCAATAGCGCGTTTCTTTAGTTGTTTCGGTTCGCTTGGAAGCGGGCGACTGCGCTCTCGCGCGATCTATCACATCCTCAATCGAAAAACGGTTTTGACCGTAAGCTGATGCGGTCACCAGGACAAAGGCACTAAAGACAAAAATCTTATTCATAACGTAAGGAAGTTATAGGGTCCTGTTGAGCTGCTCTACGGGCGGGAGCGATTCCAAAAACCAAACCAACCGTAGCGGCCACACCAAAGGATAACAGAATGGAAGAAAAACTAATGATGGTTGGAATATTTGCAAAAGAAGAAACCAGGTATGCGATCAAAACACCTAGTATCACTCCAATGATTCCTCCACTGACACTGATCATCACCGCCTCAAACAAAAACTGCTGAACCACATCGCTTTTTTTAGCGCCCATGGCCAACCGCAAACCAATCTCTTTTATTCTTTCTAAAACCGAAGCCAACATAATATTCATAATACCGATGCCTCCAACGAGTAATGAAATTCCTGCGATCGCGCCAAGCACATAATTAAAAATATCATTAGTGCGCTGCTGCTGTTTCAAAAGTAGTTCGGGTATCTCAATTTCATAGTCCACTACATCATAGTGTCTTCGTTTTAACATGCGGGAAATGATTTCAGCGGTAGCTTGCAATTTCTCGGTTTTGTCAACTTGCAAAACTAAACGATCTAATTGATGGTAGTTTTTCTTTTCCTGTTCGTTTTCCGTATTTGAAGAATTGCCGCCCCTCATGAAAACCATTCCTTGACTTTGCATGGCTGATAGTCTCAACGCTTCTGAGGTAATCAAGTCCCGATTTCTATATCGCACCAAAACACTTTGAAGAGGTATGTACACATCCATATTAAAATCACGAATACCGAGTTTGCTAATGCTTGCCTGTGAAACAAGTCGCTCATTTAATACGCCAATTATTGTAAGCCAATGCGTGCCAACTTTCATGCTTTTACCGACCGGGTTTTCTGTAGGGAAAAATCTACTTTTCAAAGCTGAACCAATGATGCAGACGGGTGATCCAACCTTTTGCTGCTCCTCACTAAAAATTTGACCCTCTGAAAGTTTGAAATCATAAATTTTAAAATAGGCAGGCTCAACACCCACCAGTTTAGCCGATCTTCTGAATCCATTACGAATTACATAAGTATCCAAAATAATTTCAGGGCTTATCTGAGTTAAATCTGGTAAAACGGATTTGATGCTCTTTACATCGCGCACAGTTAGCCCGGGCGAAAATTTCTTCTTATCCTTCTTTCCTACTTTTTCATTTACCCTTTCTTCCTTCTGTTCAATGATTGGTTTGATTACAATGTTGTTAACACCGACCAATTTAATTTGATTGAGAATTTCCTGTTGCGCTCCATTGCCAATGGCCAACATAGAGATTACCGCTGCTACCCCGAAAATAATGCCAAGTGCTGTTAGCAATGATCGCAAGCGATTGGCAATCACAGCGTCAATAGCGATATAAAGGTTAGCGATGATCCGGGGATCAAAAACGGTGTTTAATTTCACTGATTAGCTCATTAATGGAAGAATTATTTAAGTCCTTGTGTTTTCTTCTCAGGCTCCACTTCCTTATTTTCATTATTCTCTTTCTTCCTTCTCTTTCCATCCAATTGAGGCAATAATTTTACACTTTCGTCTTCCCTGCCGGACGGTAAGGAAAGATAGACCTTTTCATCTTTCAGTAATCCAGCCGTGATCACCGCTTCGTTTGAATTCGTTTCACTTACAATTACTTCTTGCTTTTGAATATTGATACCCTCTTTTTTGAAGACATAAGTGATTGAGTCATTTTGTGTGTGAAGACTTTCTAGAGGAATAAAAATCGCATCGGCTAAGACTTGAGCAATTATCTTATTGCTGGTAGTCATCGATGGACGAAGAGTTGGATCTGTACCTTCAATCTCGACCAATACCTCAAAGACTTTGGCATCAGAGTTAGGCCTTTGCTCGCCCACGTTGGCTACCTTGGTCACAATTCCATTTAATCTTTTATCTGGGTCTGAATCCAGACCGATAGTAACCTTTTGGCCTGTCTTTATTTTCCTTATGTCCACCTCGTTCACAAATGTTTTTGATTGCATCTTGGTAAGGTCAGGCAGTGTAGCCACTGTTGGCTCCCACATACCTATTCGTGAGCCCGCCTTGATTGGCTTTCCATCCCAGCCCTTTTCATAGATTACCATACCATCTTCTGGTGCCATCACATTAAAAGACTCGAGAATTTCATTCATTCCATCAAAATCGCCTTTTACTTTGCGAAGCTCCGCCCCCACTTCGCGCATCTTTTCAACATTTTGATTGCGCTTTATCTTATAGTTTTCTACCGCTTGCTGATAGGCCCGGTTTGCTTTATCCACATTGATCTCAGCCTGCTTGATAGAAGCGGGGGGCTCAAACTTAGATTGTTGCAAAACAATATCTTTTTCCTCTACACCGTATTTTAGATTAATCAACTCATCGCGTGCCTGTCGCATTTGTAGCGTGGTATCCAATTGAGTTTGTACAAACTTGGAGTTGGCCTTTTCGTGATCGATCTGTTTTTGATTGTACTTGGTCTGGAATTCCGATCGATCGAGTGTGGCTACCCAATCACCCTTCTTTACCACCGTGCCTTCATCTACTATGCTTTGCAGGGTAACTTCCCAAATCTGAAATTGCCGTACCGCGCCCGGCCCCATAATCTTTACCGAATTCTTCGCCTCCAGCTCACCGGTAGTCTCCACCTCTACTCTAAACTCACCCCTCTTCACCACAGCTATTATATCGGCTGATTCACTGGCTTTTGTGCCCCTGAAAATAAAAAAACTCACCGATAAAATGAGCGCTGCCGCGATAGCAATTAGGTAGTTTCGTTTCATGGTAGTCGGTTAAAAGAGTTGATACTTATTACTGTGCCAAAAGGTTACATAAAACGATCAGGGCAGCGATTTATTTCCATCTACCGCCCTGATTTACCAACTTCACGAATAGTAGATGAGATAATCTACGAAATAGTTTTACCGGATCTCCTCTCCCGGTCGCGTCTTCCACCGCTCGTGCATCCAAACCCATTGCTCGGGGTGCTCACGAACGATTTTTTCTGTAAAATCTGTGAATAGCTGGGTGTTGACAACCAAATCGGTTTCCTCATCGCCAGTAATCATCAATGGAATCTCTGGTAGGATATGCATTTGCTGCTGTCCGTTTTTATCCAAGAAAATATAGGTGGGCACAACTGCCGCACCAGTTCGCAAAGCAAGAATAGTTGCTCCAATGGGCGTGGCCGCTGGCATCCCAAAAAAGTTTACAAATCGGCTTTTTACTTTCGTGTCTTGATCTATTAAAATGGCAATGGAACCACCCGACTTCAATGCTTTAAAAAGGCGGACGCTTTCTTTGCCCCGCTCAATGGCAATCGCACCAAAGGCATTGCGGTATTCCCAAAGAAGATCGTTCAAACGGTCATCTTTCAGTGCCGTGCCAATGATGTTTGGATTCAATCCCCGCAAGGCCATGTTCGTGATTTGCAAATCAAATGCACCCAAGTGCGATGTGAGGAACATGACCCCTTTTCCTTTGGCGTGGGCTTTCTCATAATTTTCCAAGCCATAGGTGGTTAGGAATTTATCGAGATCAGAAAGGGATTTTACTTTCAGCGATCGCAAAATATCTCCCGCATTTTTTCCCAACATCACAAACATCTCTTTGCTTAAGTCAACAATCTCTCGTGGTGATTTTTCTTTACCAAAAGCAAGACCTAAATGAAAAATAGAACGATCGCGGGGTAGTGGGGAAAACACGTAGGCCACCCTGCCTAAAAATCCGCAGAAGGCTAGCCAGATTTTGCGGGGCAACAGGTTGGAAGCAAAAATCAAAAATCGAATAAAATAATAAAGGCTGGTATACTTGACTTCCTTCCGTAAAGGGCGTTTTTCCATACAAAAGGTAAAGATAAGCGGTTTGGTTAAATTGATAGCAAAATTGCGGGAAGCTGCACGCTGCAGGCTGTTTAGCGTTAACTAACGAGTGTGGAATCGTAATTAAATTTGAGTTCAGAGGCTACAGGCTTCAGGCCACAAGCTGCAAGCTGCTTAGTGTTTTGCTGATGAGTTCAAATCTTTAACAAAATAAGGATTGCTAGCTAAAAACTGTTTATAAAATTGTCAACCGGGCATGTAGCTTGCAGCCTGAAGCTTGTGGCCAAACCAATCAATCAAAGACACTATGAAATATCTCTACCTCATTCGCCACGCCAAATCCAGTTGGGATAATCCCGAACTAGATGATTTTGATCGGCCTTTAAATTCTCGAGGAGAAAAGGATGCACCCCGAATGGGGAAGCGATTAAGGGAAAAGAAGATTACTCCCGATAGTGTCATCACCAGTCCAGCAAATCGAGCATTAAAAACATGCAAACTCATTTGTAAAATAGTGGGCTTTGACGAAAATAAAATCATAGAAATCCCCTCTCTTTATCATGCTAGCGAGGAAAAACTTTTGAATATTGTCCGAAGCATAAAGGATAGAACAGGCGATGAAGAAGAAAATGTACTTGTGTTCGGCCACAATCCCGGCCTGACCGAATTTGCCAACCGTTTGACGAGTGAAGGCATCCTGAACATTCCTACGACTGGTGTTGTGGCAATTCAACTAGGTGTAGAAAAATGGAAGGATACAAACTGGGGCTCTGGAGAATTAGTATTCTTCGATTTTCCGAAAAGGAAAGAAGACTGAAACTATTTATCAATCCCAATGATAGTCAAGAGATCGGAAGCTTTTCGTTTAAGGATTCCAACTTCTTTAAATCGATAGCCAACTAAAAGTTTAAAGGTGTTGCTTGCATTAACAAACTGTATATTTTCAAATTTGGCAGATCTCGCTTGCCCCACAAAATTGACTCCCATAAAAAATCGTTCTCCAACGTATCCTACACCAATGCGAAAGTCTAAAAACCTATTGATGGTGGCAGAAGAAGAAGATTTACCCATGACGTCATAGCTCAACCAATGCAATGCCGGACCTGCCGAAAGGGATCCATTGACAAAAAAATTATTGATCACAAACGTATACGTGTAACCGGGCGAAACACTGAAGGTATTCATTCCCAATCCGCTAAAGGATGTCGAAGCACCAAATCGTGCAACGTCTTTCTTGGAATACAAACCAGAGTCGCCTTTCACATCAAAAAAATTCAACGTGCCTGCGAACAAAAAAGAACCGGCACTTTGCTTTTGCCTCTCCGAAAAATTGTAGGCCGACCGAAGCGAGAACTTCTTATTAAGCACATACATACCGTTGATGCCTAGGTTCTGAGTAGAAATGTCTGGTCGTTGCGGATAAGGTGTTCCCTGCATAACCGGATTATCCGTATCCGATTTATAAAAGCCATCATAGTTTTGATAGAAAAGATCGAGGCCCCAAGTTCTCCCTAAAAGATTTAACTGCAAATCAGCAGCATTCGTTTTGCCAAATAAAGACTCCCGTTCCGCTGCGATGGGTACGGCAAAGGTGATCTCAGTCGCTATCTCAAACACAAAAAATCCAAACCCCAATCCAACTGAGTTATTTGGCCTAAATGACAATTTATTTCCGCTGTCATTTATCTGTCGAATTTCAAATGAAGTACTTCGTTGTTTAATCAACGGCCAAATAAAAAAATGGTCAGGAAAGCGCTCGATGTACTTGTCACGGATAGAGTCTTTGTTTTGAGCACTGGTTGATAGTCCTGTCAAAATAATTAGCAGTATTGTAACAAACCCTTTCAAAATTGTTTCTACAAAATATACTCACTCAAATCCCTGTTCTTAATCAACCCGGTCAACTTCTCCTTCACCATCGCTCTGGTAACTT
Source organism: Cytophagales bacterium (assembly GCA_038250265.1). Taxonomy (GTDB): domain Bacteria; phylum Bacteroidota; class Bacteroidia; order Cytophagales; family Cyclobacteriaceae; genus ELB16-189. Next base: position 9,679 of record JBBSCN010000095.1, read on the forward strand.
TTATATCCGCAGGCGGCACAATTTTATCCGGCACATCGAATAAAAATTCGTTCAGCAACCTGCTCATCACCGTATGCAATCTGCGCGCGCCAATGTTTTCAATTTCTGCATTGATATCAAAAGCCGTTTGGGCGATCTCATCAATCGCTTCGTCATCAAATGAAATGGTAACGTTCTCTGAATCAAATAGCGCTTGATATTGTTTCGTTAACGCATTTTTTGGCTCTTTCAAAATTTGAACGAAATCGCCTTGGGTCAAGCTGTTCAACTCCACACGAATCGGAAACCTACCCTGCAACTCCGGAATCAAATCGCTCGGCTTCGACATATGAAAAGCACCTGCCGCCACAAACAGCACATGATCGGTTTTGATCGATCCATATTTAGTGTTCACCGTACTGCCTTCCACAATCGGCAACAAATCGCGCTGCACTCCTTCCCTGCTCACGTCCGGTCCGCTGCCACCCTTCTTGCTTGTGCCCGAAGCGATCTTGTCAATCTCATCAATAAAAATAATGCCCGCATCTTCCGCTTTGCGAATGGCCTCCTCTTTCACTTCGTCCATGTCGATCAACTTGGCCGCTTCTTCTTCCATCAAAATCTTGCGGGCTTCCGCCACGGTTACTTTTCTTTTCTTCGCCTTCTTCGGCATCATCCCGCTGATCATCTCTTGCAAATTCATCATTGACGCTTCGTCCATCATGCCCGCGCCAATCATTCCCACATTGCCACCGCTACTTTGTTTAATGTCGATTTCAATCTTGCGGTCTTCCAGCTCACCATTTTTAATCTTCTCACGAAACAAATTTCTCGTGCGTTCATTCAACTCCACATCTGAAGTAGGCTCTTCTTCGCTTTCGCCATTGGGCATTTGAAATCCGGCTGCCTTCCGCATGGGCGGGATCAGCGCATCCAAAATAATATCCTCTACGATACCGGCAGCTTTTTCTTTTACCTCTTCCTTCTTGCGCGTCTTCACCATGTTCACCGATTGCTCCACCAAGTCGCGCACCATGCTTTCTACATCGCGACCAACATAACCCACTTCTGTAAATTTCGATGCCTCTACTTTTACAAAAGGCGCATCTGCAATCTTTGCCAGCCTGCGGGCAATTTCGGTTTTGCCAACACCCGTGGCGCCAATCATTAAAATGTTATTGGGTATAATGTCGTCCTTAATTTCCGATTGCACATTCAAACGCCTCCACCGGTTGCGCAAGGCTATGGCGACATTGCGCTTGGCTTCATGCTGCCCAATAATGTATTTGTCAAGTTCCTTTACAATTTGCTGTGGCGTCAACCCTTCTATCTTTTGCATTTAGCTAGTAGTTAAGGGTGTAAAGGTAAACGGTAAGCGACAAAAGAGAAAATCAATTTTTTGAAGGGCAATCTTGAAACTACGAAATCTTCATAGTTTCCCTGCCTTGGTTCGTATCACCATGAACCAAAATAATCAAAACCGCAACCAAAGTCAATTAAATCTCAAAGCTGTTTGGAGGGTCGAAAACTAAGAACTCAAAACTCTGAACTTTCAACTTCGAACTTTCAACTTCTAACTTTTAACTTTTATGCGGCTCCCCTCGCCTCCCACACACATAACCCCACCCGCGCTCGGGTCAGGCTGTCGGCAGTCGCCAATCCTTCGCACAAATTCCATTTCGGGCTCCAACAATGCCTCCATCCTTAGCCGATACCAGCTCGAAGCTTGCGCCAACTACCGAATCGACCCCTTGAAAAAAAGTAGTGAACCCATGATATAGACGACAACGAGAAAAATATTTTACCCACTATTTACCTATTAACAGAGCCCTGACACCGAAATCGTCAACGGCAGCTAAATGCGAAATAGACGCAACTCTATGCGTCTATTACCTATATTTGGGTGTATAGACGCAACTGGTTGCGCCTATCCAAATGTTGTGTGCAAGGTGGGGAAATACAAGAGCGGGCTTCGTTGACAACTTGACGACCTTTTGAGCGGCAA
>JBBSCN010000096.1:0-11631 GCA_038250265.1 Cytophagales bacterium
AATATTTTGCCCATTAACGGCATGAACACAGGGCAAATTTCAGAACTGTATCCAAGCCTATTCACCCCTGCCGGCTTCACTTTTTCTATTTGGAGCGTAATCTATTTGCTGCTGGTCAGTTTTTCAATTACACAGTTTAAAATTAAAGATCGACCCTACTTCAAAGAACTCTCTCTTTGGTTTTTGCTTTCATGCTTGGCAAACGCAAGCTGGATTTTAGTTTGGCACCATTTGTTTACGGCTGCCTCGGTTGTTGTTATGTTGCTGTTACTATATTCGCTTACGCGGATTTTCTTGCTGCTTACCAACAATACCTTTAGCCGAACAGAATGGGTGACCATCAAACTTCCGTTTATTTTTTACCTATCATGGATTTGCGTGGCCACCATTGCGAACATATCTACACTACTGATATCTGTAAATTGGAATGGTGGATTTCTTTCACCAATGTATTGGACAATGATTCTGATTGGAATTGCGGCTATACTCGGTCTCTTTATCGCATTTCAATTTAAAGAGGCTGCTTTCTTGTTAGTCCTGATGTGGGCTTTCTTTGGAATATACAGCAAATGGATTGGTACAGACTACGACATGATTGCCAATACGGCTCGGATCGCTGCAATTGTTTTGGCGTTGATGTTTGGGAAGTTGCTGATAGACAAAAGAAAAACTTCGACCACCTAAATCGAAAAGATTGATCATGCCTGCTATCTAGTATTGCAAAAATATATTTTTCGGGAAAAAATAAAGAGGTAGAACTTTTTTTAAATATTTAATGAGGCAACCTGAAAAGAAGCTCAACTCTTGACTCGCTTTTTCCAGATTTGAGGGTCTCGGCTAGTATTAAATACTGAAATTACTTTGACCTCTTTCTTTTCCAGTACATACTATATCAAAAAGGGAAAATGATCAGCCAAAAAGGCTCTTACTTTTTTCTTAAAGCGGATTCGGTAAGCAGCAGGATTCTGTACAATCGCATGTCTGGCTTTATCAAGACTATCTAAAAATTCCTCTCCCTACCTTCGCGTTGTTGCTCATACCAAATATAAGCCTCCAGCAAATCGTCTTCGGCTTCGTTAGATAAGTTATAACTAGGGAGCATTCTTTGATCACTTCCTTACACTTGTCTTCGTTGCTTCCCAAGAGCTAAATTTCATCTCGCCCCGTTCCTATTTTTCAAGCCTTTTATCAAGTTCCATTTTTTTGCCTCTCGACAATTCCATTTCCTCTCTCTCATTCTTGATAGCATGTATTTTCTCAAGAATGGTCTTATCTTTTAATTCAGTAAGCCAATGAATTATTTCTAATTTGAGGCTTTGGGTATCCATATTCTTTTTTTAATTGGTTTTCAAAAATAACATCTTCATAGCAAATTCGAATGAGCTCGGTTGAGCATTTATTTCAGGCTACCACAGAAAATTATTCGACCACCTCAATTGATCCACTCAAACCCCGTATACGGCACTAATATTTTCGGTATCTTGATCCCCTCTACCGTTTGATTATTTTCCAAAATGGCTGCCACAATCCGCGGAAGCGCCAAGGCACTTCCATTTAAGGTATGAAGCAATTGGGTTTTGCCTTCTTTGTTTTTGTAGCGCAGCTTTAACCGGTTCGCCTGAAAAGTTTCGAAGTTACTTACGGAGCTTACCTCCAACCAACGTTGCTGTGCGGCAGAGAATACTTCAAAATCATACGTCATGGCTGAGTTGAAACCCATATCGCCTCCACAAAGTAAAAGTCTTCGAAAAGGAAGCTCTAATTTTTCTAAAAGGTTAGCCACGTGTTCGCTCATCTCCTCCAAAAGTTCGTAAGAATTTTCTGGCTTACTAATTTGAACAAGTTCTACTTTATCGAATTGATGCAAGCGGTTCAATCCACGCACATGCGCGCCCCAACTTCCGGCTTCTCTGCGAAAGCAGGGCGTGTGCCCCGCGTTTTTGATCGGCAAGCCCGCTTCGTCCACCATTACATCTCGGTAGAGATTGGTAATGGGCACTTCGGCAGTTGGGATCAGGTACAGACCATCTTCATTAATAAAATACATCTGCCCTTCTTTGTCGGGAAGCTGACCCGTGCCATAGCCAGATGCTTCATTGACAACAATGGGTGGTTGTATTTCTGTATAACCAGCTTTATCGGCTTCGCTCAAAAAGAAATTGATAAGCGCGCGTTGCAGTTTAGCGCCTTTGCCTTTATAAACCGGAAAGCCTGCTCCTGCAATTTTTACGCCCAACTCAAAATCGATGATGTCATATTTTTTGATCAGTTCCCAATGCGGCAAAGCGTCTGCGCTAAGTTGTGGAATCGTTCCTATTTGATCTTCATAAATATTATCATCGGCTGTTTTGCCAGCAGGCACTTTGATGGCGGGAACGTTTGGTATTTTGTAAAGAACTTGCGTAAGCTCTTTGTCCACAGCGTCCAATCGATCTTGATTGTCTTTAACGATTTGCTTGGCTTGTGCCACTTGACTTCGCAATGAACCCGCTTCTTCAGCCTTGCCAGCTTTCATCAATTCCCCAATCTTTTTAGAATCTTGGTTTGCTTGCGCCTCCCTTTCTTGGGTATCGGTTTGTATCGATCTTTTATTTTTGTCCAAGTCCAACGCTTTCAGCACTAAGGCTTCTGCCTCTTTAAAATTTCTTTTAGCCAACCCCGCCAATACGCGGGCTGTTTCGTCCCGTAAAACCTGTAACTGCAACATACTTTATCGATTATGGCGCAAAAATAGCCAATAATTATTGCGGCTGTTTGATACTAATCAAATTTTGCTTTATACTTGCAACATCAATCAGGCTACATCGAGCCATCAATCAATAAATAATCTTGTTCTTATACTCTCTTTAGGCTATCGAATTGTAATTAATTTCTGACTTCGCTGTCTAGCAGCGTTCTTAAACTTCAACTTTCTTGCTTTTAACAAACCCATCTATTTAATCTTGCATGCACACAATTGACGAACTCAATGACAAGCTCATCTCTGAGCTAAAAGAATTGGCGGAAGGCCTAGGCGTGAAAAATGCTAAAAAACTCGACAAAGAAGAACTGGTTCACAAAATAGTAGACCAACAGGCCGTAAAAGGTTCGGGCGGAACTGGATCCAAAAAATCAGAGGGCGGGGAACCCGAGCGCAAAATGCGTCCGCGCAAGCGCGAAAATGTTGCTCCTACCGCTGCTCCAACGCCAGCACCTGAAGAAGAAAAGGAAATTTCGAGCGAAGAAATGATCAAAAGTTTAGATTTTGAGATTGATCAGAACGTGACAAATTTTGACGCGCCAATTGAAACTTCTGAAGCTCCCTCCGGCAATGTGGAAACACCTGTTCGATCCGAAAATCGTGAAGAGCGCTCGCAAAACTTCAATCAAAACCAAAACCCCAATCAACAACAACAACAGCCAAGACGTGAAAACCTGGTAAAGGATTTTGACGGAGTGGTTTCCAATGAGGGCGTGTTAGAAATTATGCAAGATGGCTATGGCTTCTTGCGTTCATCCGATTATAATTATTTGGCAAGCCCGGATGACATTTATGTGTCGCCCTCACAAATCAAATTGTTTGGTTTGAAACTGGGTGATACCGTGCGCGGACAAATCCGTCCACCTAAAGAGGGCGAAAAATATTTTGCGCTTTTAAAAGTGGATAGTGTAAACGGCAAAACCACCGAAGAAATCCGCGACCGCGTGGCGTTTGAATATTTAACTCCACTTTTCCCAGAGCAAAAATTGAAGCTCAGCACTACACACGACAATATGTCTACCCGGATATTGGATCTTTTCGCCCCTATCGGTAAGGGACAGCGTGGAATGATTGTGGCGCAGCCAAAAACCGGTAAAACAGTTTTGTTGAAAAACATTGCCAATGCCATTGCAGAAAATCACCCAGAAGTTTATTTGATCGTTTTATTGATTGACGAACGCCCAGAAGAGGTTACCGACATGGCACGAAGTGTACGCGCTGAGGTAATCGCGTCTACATTCGATGAGCAAGCCGACCGCCACGTAAAAATTGCCAGCATTGTATTAGAAAAAGCAAAACGGATGACCGAATGCGGCCACGATGTGGTGATATTGTTGGATTCCATCACTCGTTTGGCACGAGCTTACAACACAGTCGTTCCTTCTTCAGGAAAAATTCTTTCTGGTGGTGTGGATGCGAATGCGCTGCACAAGCCAAAACGTTTCTTTGGTGCTGCGCGCAAAATCGAAAATGGTGGATCGCTTACCATTATCGCTACTGCCTTGATTGATACTGGTTCTAAAATGGACGAAGTGATCTTTGAAGAGTTTAAAGGAACCGGTAATATGGAATTGGTACTCGACCGTAAATTATCCAACAGACGTGTGTACCCTGCTATTGATGTACCTGCTTCTGGAACCAGGCGAGAAGATCTTCTAATGAAAGAAGAAGAACTTCAGCGCGTTTGGATTTTGCGCAAGTTCATGGCCGATATGAACCCAGTGGAGGCAATGGAGTTTTTGCAATCTAAAATGAAGGGCACGCGCAATAATGAAGAGTTTCTGATTTCGATGAATGGGTAGTTCGATTTTAGAATTTGATGACCGATACAATTAGTCGGCACTTTTGCCTACTTTTGCCTCGATAAAACAAATCGCAGTGGCCGTTCAAGAACAAGTGTTAACAGATTTATTGGAGGCAATCGAGATCACAGATCTAAAAGATCTCATAGTGTTCAATGATGACTTTAATACGTTTGAGCATGTAATTGATACGCTCATTCGGGTTTGTGAGCACACGCCAGAGCAAGCTGAACAGTGCACTTGGCTCATCCACCATAAAGGAAAGTGCAAAGTAAAAGAAGGGTCATACGATGGGCTGAATCCGATGCGTGAAGCCATCTGCGAAGCGGGCATTGATGCAAAAATTATCTAGTCATGTCTAGTTGACAATTGACAAAAATACAGTTGACAAAATTTTGTCCACAGTATCCATAAAGTCAGTTTTAATTGTTGACCGCCAATTTCAAATTCATGGAATATCCATCCAAGCTCGTAGAGGACGCAGTAAATGAAGTGGCAAAATTACCTGGAATCGGTAAAAAAACGGCTCTTCGTTTAGTTTTGCATTTGATTAAGGAGAATGAAAATCGTACCCATGCGCTAACCTCGTCATTGAACACGCTGCGGGACAATATACGGTTTTGTAAAACGTGCCATAACATTTCTGACGAAGAGGAATGCATCATCTGCAAAAGCCACAGGCGCGATCGAAGCATCCTTTGTGTAGTGGAAGATACGCAAGATGTGATGGCCATTGAAAATACTGCTCAGTTCATGGGCATTTATCATGTGCTAGGTGGGGTAATTTCTCCTATGAACGGAGTGGGCCCTTCCGAACTTCAAATTGAATCACTAGTTGGTAGGCTTTCTGATCCGAAAAACGAGATCAAAGAAATCATCTTGGCGCTCAGCCCTACGATGGAAGGTGATACCACCAGCTTTTACATTAACCGAAAACTTTCTTCTTTCTCAGTAAAAATTACTTCCATTGCCCGCGGAGTGCCCATGGGTGGCGATTTGGAATATGCCGATGAGATAACGTTGGGCAGAAGTATCACGGCAAGGACACTTTTTACTTAGTGCCCGCAAGCTGATCTTGGCTGTGAAGCTTTATAGCTTTGCGCTTGCCTTCGGCAATAGAAATAACTTTCTTTGCTCCTTATATTAACAACCAAATGAACACTCTTTCCAAGCGCATCAACGCAATCGAAGAATCAGCTACGCTAGCTATGGCAGCCAAGGCACGCGAGTATAAAAATAGAGGCATTGACGTCATCAACCTAAGTTTGGGTGAGCCCGATTTTAAAACCCCCCAACACATTTGCGATGCGGCAAAGCAAGCGATTGATAACGGGAACTATTTCTCTTATCCGCCCGTAGCGGGCTACCAAGATTTGCGTGAAGCGTTGGCGACAAAGTATCATCAAGAAAATAAGGTGCCTTACAAAGCCGAAAATATTGTAGTATCCAATGGAGCGAAACAGTCTATTGCCAATGTAATGTTGGCGTTGCTCAATCCGGGCGATGAGGTAATTGTATTTGCACCGTACTGGGTAAGCTACGATGCGTTGGTTCGCTTGACAGAAGCCACCCCTGTAATTATAAAGGGCACATTGGAGAACGACTTTAAAGTTACAGCCGAACAAGTAGAAAAAGCAATTACGCCCAAAACCAAAGCCATCATTTTTTCTTCTCCATGTAATCCTACTGGTTCTGTTTTTTCAAGAAAAGAATTAGAGGCCATTGCAGTCGTGGTGTTGAAGCATCCCAACTTATTGGTGATTGCCGATGAGATTTATGAACACATCAATTTTGCAGGTGACCAAACCAGTATGGCTTCCCTTCCGGGGATGTTCGATCGCACCATTACCGTAAACGGATTTGCCAAAGGCTTCGCCATGACTGGATGGAGAGTTGGCTACATCGCTGCCCCGAAGTGGATTGCCGATGGAAGCAACAAAGTGCAAGGGCAAATTACTTCCGCCAATTGTTCTATTTCCCAGCGTGGTGCATTGGCGGCCATCACAGGCGATTTAGAACCCACCCACAAAATGGTGACGGAATATCACAAGCGCAGGGATATTGTTTATAATTTATTGAAAGAAATTCCGGGTGTAAAAGCCAATTATCCGCAAGGGGCATTTTATTTCTTCCCAGATGTGAGTTATTACTTTGGCAAGAAAGATGGCAATACCGTTATTAAGAATGGTGATGATTTTTGCTTCTTCATGCTCGATAAAGGTCATGTGTCCCTAGTACCGGGTGGTGCTTTTGGCGAAGAAAATTGTGTGCGCCTTTCGTATGCAGCCTCAGAAAAAGATTTGCGTGAAGCAATGGATAGAATGAAAAAAGCTTTAGCAACTTTAGTCTAAAGGTTCTAAGTTCAGCGTTCTAAGTTGTACGAATCTGAACTTCTGAACGCTGAGTCTTTGAACGTTGAACGCATTATCTATGATCTCTGCTGAAAAAATATTTGAAGATTTTACAAAGCTAAACGTGCTCATCATTGGCGATGTGATGTTGGATAGCTATATCTGGGGAGCAGTTGAACGAATTTCACCGGAAGCACCGGTACCGATAATCAACGTACATAAAAAAGATTTTAGGTTGGGCGGTGCTGCCAACGTGGCTCTCAATATTCTTGCGCTTGGCGCGAAGCCTATTCTTTGCGCACTGATTGGCGAGGACGAGGACGGAAAAAAATTGATTCAGCGGCTAGATGACAAAAATATTTCCAAAGAAGGAATAGTTACCAGTCGGCACAGGCCCACCACGGTTAAGACGCGCATCATTGCAAGCCACCAACATATAGTACGGGTAGATGAAGAGTCTGATAAAGTAATTAATTCAGAAGAAGAACAATTACTATTGGAAAAAATTGAAAAACTATTGCCGCAATGCCAGGCAATAGTTTTTGAAGATTATGACAAAGGTGTTTTGAATGCCTCGCTCATTGAAAAAACCGTAGCACTCGCCAAGAAAAATAATATCCCTACCGTAGTCGATCCAAAGAAAAGAAATTTTCTTTCTTATCGAGGAGTTACACTATTTAAACCCAATCTCAAGGAACTGCGCGAAGGTTTGAAAATAGAAGTGGATGCAAAAAATCAAGACCAGATTGAAAAAGCGGTTGCTGCCCTAAAAGAAAAATTAAATGCAGAAGGGGTAATGGTCACCCTCTCTGAGCACGGAGTGTATATAGATATCCACAATCAAAAAGTAAAAATTCCTGCCCATCCGCGTGAGATTGCCGATGTGTCTGGCGCGGGCGATACCGTAGTTAGCATTGCCGCGTTGTGCGTGGCGCTAAAGTTAAGCCCAGCTATTGTGGGAGCACTTTCAAATCTGGGCGGAGGATTGGTTTGTCAGCATGTGGGCGTTGTTCCGATAGATAGAGAAGAATTTCTGGCGGAAGCGAAATTGATCTAATTGCTTATTTTATTCGTAGATCCTAAGGCTCATAAAAAAAAGGCTTCTTATTGATGTTCCGCTGAATAAATCCTAACTTTGAAAACATGGTACCGCCAAACAAATATATAACCATTGATCACGACATTGCGGCCGGGGTGCCTGTATTCAAAGGCACACGGGTCACCATTAAAACATTGTTTGATCATCTTGAAGAAAGTTTTTTAGAAGAGTTTCTGCAGGGCTATCCCTCAGTTTCTAGAGAGCAGGCAGAGGCTGTTATCGAACTGGCGGCCGCTAAGCTTTTATCAGACCTTGCAGCGTGAAAGTACTTCTCGATGAAAATATAGATATCCGGTTCAAACATCTTTTTTCAAATTTTGCACACGAGGTGTATACCGTACGAGATATGCAATGGAATGGTATCAAAAATGGCGAGTTACTTCAGCTTTTGAAAAATCACGGTTTTAATTATTGGGTCGTTGTGGATAAGAACATACCCTATCAATAAAATATTTCAAAACTACCATGTTCCGTTATTGTACTTGATGTTTTAAGAAATACCCTTGAGCATATTAAACCATTACTTCCTGAGCTTTTAGTGGCGATAGAGGGCATTTCTGAAAATACCGTGATTGTGATTTCCGAATCGAAAGATAAGTGAGTGTTCACGTTTCCAATCAACATCAAAGTTCTAAATCAGAAACTCCTATGAGAATAAAAATGATTTATCTGAGACGAACTTATGAGTTTGTATTTTTCTGTGTATATGCGATCATTCAAAAGAAATCAGTGTATCGTCAAAGTATGGACAAAAAAACGCTGGGTGGTTTTTGTTTCGCTGATGTACTGTATGCTTGTCACCAGCGTTTACTTTGTTGCCATGGTTTTTTTGAATAAAGAAAACCGATATTGAGGGGTGCAATAGACGTAATCGCGATATGAAGCCTTGTTTTCAATTCTAAGTTTTTTAATGACCGAAAAAAATTCAAAGCGATATTAGCTGCGCATGAGTGATTCAGATTAACCCATAGAATTTTAGGTGCAGAATTGTTTTTAACTGTATTTGCTGCTTATCCATTGATAATTAATTACTTGGGCATATATGTTGAAGACCACCCATGAAGAAAATCATTCTAATCACTTTCATTTTTTTGAACGCAGCTTGAATTCTGCATAAAACGAAGATTTAAAATTTCCGAACAACCGAAGAGAAGTAGATATCTCAATAAATTCATGATTAATAAAAAAGCCCCATGATCTGGGGCTTTTTAGGGTGAATGACGGGACTCGAACCCGCGACCCTCAGAATCACAATCTGATGTTCTAACCAACTGAACTACAATCACCATCTTCATCCACCGAAGCTTTTAGCGTGGGTGGATCAGGCCACAAAGGTAGGAATGCAATTTCAAAATCCCAAAGAACTTGTTTTCCTTTGCCTTTTTTGCGATCACTGCTTTAGAGTTGAGTACCTTGTACGAATACAACCACCAAAATAATAATGACCTGGGCTGAATTTAAGTTGAACAAGCAGTTGCTGGACGCAGTAGCTGATGCAGGATTTATAACACCTACCGAAATTCAAGAAAAGTGTATTCCGCTGGTCTTGGGCGGGCAGCATGTGATCGGCATTGCTCAAACGGGTACGGGCAAAACGGCTGCCTATGTGCTGCCCGTGTTGATGAAAGCTAAGTTTGCCCAAGCCATGGAGGCACGTGTACTTATTTTAGTGCCCACCAAGGAACTTGTCGTGCAGGTAGCGAGCCAAGTGGCAGCCCTTTCAAAGTATACGGATCTACGAATTGTGCCAATTTATGGGGGGGTTGGTCCCAAAACTCAAACTGACAATCTTAAAAAAGGTGTTGACATTATCATTGCCACGCCCGGCCGATTTTTAGAAATCTACCAACGAAATGAAATTATTACCAAACAAATTAAAACGTTGGTATTGGATGAAGCAGACCGCATGATGGACATGGGTTTTATGCCCCAGCTGCGAAAAATATTTGAGGTGATCCCCAACAAAAGACAAAATCTTTTATTCTCGGCTACTTTCCCTCAGCGCGTGGAACGTCTTTCACAAGAGTTTTTGGAGTTTCCCGTAAGGATAGAGATTACGCCACCGGCTACGGTTTCAGTACAGGTTGAGCAGGAGTTGTATTTTGTTCCTAACTCAAGGACAAAAATCAATTTCTTAGAATATCTTTTTTCTGATCAAAGGGTGTTTAACAGGGTGATGATTTTTACCAGAACAAAAGATGCCGCCAATAATATTTTTAAATTTTTAGATAGAAGAGGATATGGCCCCGTGAAGGTTGTTCACTCCAACAAAGGTCAAAACAGCCGGATCAATGCAGTGAACGAATTTAAAGACGGAGCACTTCGGATCCTCGTTTCCACGGATGTGGCTTCACGTGGAATAGATGTGACAAACGTTTCACATGTGATTAATTTTGACGTACCAATTGTATACGAGGACTATGTCCACCGAACAGGTAGAACCGGGCGAGCCATGCAAATCGGCAAAGCCATTACTCTGGTTACAGACGCTGAGAAATACCATATCGATAAAATTCAAAAGATCATAAGAGAAAAAATACCCGTCAGGGAACTACCTTCTCAAATTGAACTAGCCGAAACTCCTTTTGAAGAAGCTCAAGATATGGCTAGAGAAATCGATCGACAAAAAAGATATGAAGATCCTGAATTTAAGGGAGCCTTTCATGAAAAGAAACGCGATTTGTAGAACACCGCATCCTATTGTCAAATTTTTATTTTTAAGAACTTAGCGTAGTTTGCCAAGACAAAAGCTCTATTATGTCCCCTCTTTTAGTCGCGTCTATTCTGATAGTTTATTTTTTAGCACTTATCGCAATCTCCTATTTCACTTCTAAAGGAGCAGACAGCAATACTTTCTTTACAGGCAATCGACAGTCACCTTGGTACCTTGTAGCATTTGGAATGATTGGCTCTTCCCTTTCTGGTGTAACGTTTGTTTCCGTTCCCGGAAATGTGGGCAAAATCGGTTTTGGATATTTTCAAATTGTCCTAGGATATTTAGTCGGCTACTGGGTGATTATTGGAGTTCTGATGCCATTATATTATCGTTTGAATGTTGTCTCCATTTACACTTACCTCGAACAGCGTTTTGATAATTGGGCGTACAAAACGGGCGCATTCTTCTTTCTGGTCTCCAGAACCATCGGTTCCTCCTTGAGGCTTTTCTTGGCAGCCACCGTGTTGCAACTTTTTTTGTTCGATTCATGGGGCGTTCCCTTCATTGTAACCGTGGCTACTACCATCGGCTTGATTTGGATTTATACTTTTAAGGGTGGGATAAAGACGATCGTATGGACAGATTCCTTTCAAACAATTTTCTTGGTTACAGCGGTAGCAGTTACCGTTTGGCAAATTGCAGATAAACTTGATTTCTCCTTTGGGGAAATGATCGAAGCGATCCAAGCTAACGGATACGGCAAAATTTTTTACTTCGATGACGTAAACTCAACCTTGTTTTTCCCTAAGCAATTTTTGGGGGGAGCATTTATCGCTATCACTATGACGGGAATGGATCAAGAGATCATGCAAAAAAATCTGACCTGCAAAACATTGGGCGATGCGCAAAAAAACATGTTTTGGTTCAGCCTTACATTAGTAGTCGTCAATCTACTATTTCTAACGTTAGGTGCGCTGCTATAC
>JBBSCN010000097.1:0-11441 GCA_038250265.1 Cytophagales bacterium
CCACTATTTTACGCCTAGAGAGAGAGTACAAATTTTCTTTTTTGTCTTTTTGTAGAATCAACCAGTCCGTTCGTTGCACAATCTTGTCCCACCTAACAGTATCCAACCCCTTTGACAGTTCAGTGACAACGTACTTGTCATTTGTTTTTCGAACTATTCCGTAGGGTGTGTGGATGAGTGTTTGACGCGTGAGCGGTACAACGAAATTCAGTTGTGAATTGATGATGCCCTCCATCGCAGCATTGCGCATCAGCAAAAGATCTTTGCCGAATAATCGTGCTTCATCAAAAACTAACTCTTCGGGCAGGTGCTTCCCATTGGCTACCGCCCCTACTTGCTCGGGCGTGCAGAGAATTCTCTTTTCCTGTCGCTCAAACACAAAAACATTTTCAATTAACTGAATTTTATTCCACGAAGGTGGCAACAATGGTCGACCCGTAAACGAGTAAACCCCCCACCCGTCATTTTTCTTAATGGCAAGAAACCCAGCGAGCACTTTTGCGTCTTGAACACACGCGGAAATGATCCGTCTCCCGGATTTATGAATAATTTGGAAACAGGCCGAATCGCCCACAGCCAAAAAGCCACTGCCCAAATCTTTTACAACGGGAAATGATTCGCTGATTTTCTTTCCTTGCCGGTTGATGAGTCCATTTGAAGTAACGAGAATATTCTCCCGAACCATTCCACACAAATAAGAAGGGTCTATCGACTCAAACTGGAGAGCGATTGCGTCCCGCCCTAACGAATCTAAGAATCCGAATTTTCCATTTTGCAAAACAGGCACCCAATAGCCTTTGTTAGATGCGATGACAGATTGGAGAGAGTCCGTAAGTAAGAAATCTGGCATGGCTTGTTCGCGTTCTAAGTAAAGGTAAAACAACAGGTCGCGGGCGAAATTTATCGTGCTACTTCTGGGATAGAACTGAATAAATTTTTCGAAAGACTCTATTGATCCATTGGCCGTTGAAATCTCAAAAATCATTTGATCAGCCTGTGGTACAAATGGACTATTGGGAAACGACTTAACGAAGGCTTGATAACTCTGCAGCAGATGATTTCTGGTCTTGTCTTCAAATAACAATTTATCTACCCTTGCCTGTGCCTCTACGCGTCTGTGTGATTGAGGATAGGTCTGAAGATATCCATCAAAGCTCTGCCAAGTGTTGATTTTCAACGCTTGTAAAAAACCTATCTCATCTCTAAGCTCAACCGCAACCGCTCGTTCTTTTGCATAACGAAACTGTCCTAAAAAATTGGAGTATGACTTTTCTGTATTGAGTTGTTTTGCACGCTCAAATGCTGCACTGTCAATTTTTGTCCTGAATAAAATTAGTCGACTGCTATCTACGGCAACTCGATTCAATTTTTCTTTTTGCTTAGGTGCCAATCTAGAATATGATACCAACGAAGCTTGCAGGTATACATAAGCCGAATCAATTTGTTGTGAAGGATTGCTAGTCGCAAAAAACCATTCTGCCAATACCCATTTCGCTTCCACACTGGTGGTGTCTTTACGCAAGGCCTTCTTCAGCAGGGTGCGGGCGGTTTCCCACCTACCTTCCACCATTCGATTTTGTGCTTGCCTAATGGAATTGACTTGCGCATAGCCGGCAATTGAGAAAACGATCAACAAGAAAATAAAAAATCCCTTGATCATATAGCGAGTTAATCAAATCTAGTTTTAAAAAGAAAAGGCAACCGATAAGTTGCCTTGTTTTCGAGTCGAGGTGAGAGGATTCGAACCTCCGGCCTCCACGTCCCTAACGTGATGCGCTAACCGGGCTGCGCTACACCTCGAAATAAAGTCGCAATAATAAAATCCAATTGAATAAGGAGCAATCATTTAAGCACTAATTACCCTTCTTTTTCTTCAGATCTCGAATAAATTTGGCCCATGCCAGCGGGTTCAAAAAATTAGTGACGGGCGGTCGGAATTTATCTCCAGGAGAACTCGCCCATTGATCAATATAATTGCGGTAGTTTCCCAGGCCATCCATGGGCGCAGTTCGCGCCATCAGCGCCAGCATCTCGGCATCCAGTGATTTTTGATCCAAGCCACCATTCATTGGAATATTCATGGCCAACACAGCCTCTTTAAACAACTCCTCGGTCGGCAAATTAGTAATTACCACCCCTTTTAGAAACGTCATGTCATCGGCTAATTCAACAAAAATAGACCACGAGTCTTTCGGCAAATCGGGCACAATGTAATGCGCTCTCTTAAACCCGACCGAGCTAAACACAATACTGTCGCCTACAAGAACGGGCAATGTGAAGAAACCGGCCCCAGAAGTAGGTGTTCCCCTCCCCGCCTTGGGCACATATACGTGTACCCCCGGCAAAACATTCGTTGCGGAGTCAGTTACAAACCCCGACAATTGGATAATCCTTCGCCTTGTCTGCGAAAAACACTCGCTCCCTATTCCTAAAAATATGGCAAGAGAAACAATAATAGTTAAGCCCCTCATATCTCTGCAAATGTAACAAATTAAGGACTATTGTAAGGGATCAAAAGTTTCAATCGCCATCAAATTATTGTCTGTATTTTTGTGGCAGCATGAGACTAAAACACTTTAATATTGAATTGGGCGCACAGATTTTTCTGGCAAGTTCGGATACTTCCCGGCTTCGCATTCTTAATTTAATCCTGGCCAATGGCGAAATGTGTGTGACCGATGTAGAGCGGATTTTGGAGTTCACTCAAACCAAAACCTCACGCCACCTTTTATATTTGAAAAATTCGGGCATCCTAACGACTCGAAAAGTAAACCAATGGGTATTTTATCAAATTAAAGACGAGGTTTTTGACATCGTAAAGCAAATCTTGCAATTTGTAAGTCGCGATCCGTTGATGCAGCAAGACCAGCAAGTGTTCAAAACCATGTTTAGCAATCGCGAACTGTCGTTGAATAAACTTCCTGCTAAATCGTTGGCCTTTCCTTAACGCTGCAAAGTCTTGGTGGCGGAAACTAGGTTTGATTACCGATAAATTATTACCTTGTCTTTCATGATTTGGTTGATTATTGCTTTAAGTATCTATGTGGGCTTCTGCCTCTTTTTCTACTTTTTTCAGCATCTATTCTTTTTTCGCCCTGAAAAACTGACCCGCGCATTTGAATACAAGTACGCGTTTCCCTTCGAAGAACTGGATTTTGAAATGGAGGACGGAGGGCGCATCAATGCGATTTACTTCAAAGTGCCCAATTCTCGCGGAGTGGTTTATTATTTAAAGGGAAATTCAAAAAGTATCAAGGGGTGGGGAAAATTTGCAAAGGACTTTTTGAGCAATGGCTACGATTTTTTCATGATGGACTATCGCGGCTTCGGAAAAAGCGAGGGCGAGCGAAGCCAAGAAAAAGTTTTTAACGATGCCCAATTCATTTACAAGTGGCTCTCCAAATCCTATTCTGAAGATAAGATCGTATTGTATGGCCGATCGTGGGGAAGTGGCGTAGCGGCACGGATTTCTTCTTGGAACAAACCCCGCATGTTGATTTTGGATTCTCCTTATTTTAGCTTTTACTATAATATCAACCGCTATATTTTTTTTACGCCACTCAAGTGGATGCTGAAATACGACATCCGCACCGATCAATATCTAAAAACTACCGAATGCCCGGTGCACATTATACATGGCACAAAGGATCGACTGGTTTCATTTGAACAAAGTGAAAAATTAAAGGCGTTATATCCCGAAAAAATTAAATTGCACGCCATTGAAGGTGCCCGTCACAATAACCTGCCCGACTATCCGGAGTTTTTTGAGATTCTGTATTCCGTTCTGTACGTAAAACCAAACGCAACCACAGAATAGTATGGCCATTGTCACCAAAAAAATTGACTTCACCCGGGTTTTTGATTTGATTACCTATCAGAAGGAAAAGTACGCCAATAAAAATGCAATCAATTATTTTCAACTAGGGCAATGGAGGGGTTTATCTACAGAAGAAATTCAAAACAAAGTCAATGCGCTCTCGTGTTGGTTTTTGGCAAATGGTTATCAAGCCGGGGAAAAAATTATTTTCATTCCAGTCATTGGCAGTGCCGATTGGATGATACTAGATTTTGCGTGCCAGCAGATTGGATTGATCGTAGTACCGATCCATCCTACGTTAAAAGAAGAAGAATTTAAAGTGATCCTGACAGAAACCGAGGCGAGACTCTGCCTAGCGGCCGATGAAGGACTCTACTTTAAATATTTTTCGTATAAAGAAAAAATAAATCCCAGCCTTCAACTCTTTCACTTACAACCCGAAAAAGTAAATTTCTTTAAGCCCATTCTCCAGACGCAAACTTCGCACGAGGGAATGTTACAAATGGAGGAACGCAAAAAAGCAATTGGCGAAGACGATATCGTTACCATTCTGTACACCTCGGGCAGCACTGGTTTGCCCAAAGGCGTCATGCTTTCGCACGGAAACATCGTGCACAACATCAAAGCCATCTTAACCATTTTGCCGTTAGAACCCGGAGATCGCATCTTGAGCTTCTTGCCATTCAGTCACATTTTTGAGCGCGCGGGATGCTATGCTTACTTCGCGTTTGGAACCTCTCTTTATTTTAGTCAGAATAAGGAAAGCTTCGCCCACGACTTTAAAACCGTTCGACCGCTTTTTTGCAGTTGCGTACCGCGCGTGTTAGAGAAGATGTACGCCTTCATGGAGGAGCAGACAGTAGGAAAAAATATTATCAAGCGAAAATTGATCACGTGGGCGATGCAGGTCGGCAAACGCTTCGGCCCCGAAAAAAAATTGAAACTCCTCTTTCAACTTGAGTTGACGCTCGCGCGCTTGCTAGTGCTGCGTTTGTGGAGACTGCGCTTGGGCGGAAAAATAAAATACATGGCCGTTGGTGCCGCTTCGTTGCGTCCTGAAATTGGAAGGCTTTTTTCGGCTGCAGGAATTTACATTGTGGAAGGCTACGGCATGACGGAAACTGCGCCCATCATTTCGATGAATCGATTTGAGGCAGGGCAGAATCGGTTTGGAACAGTTGGAATACCCGTGCCCGGAATTGAAGTGAAAATAGACAACCCCAACGAACACCACGAAGGCGAGATTTTGGTGAAAGGGCCAAACGTGATGAAGGGTTATTTTAAAAAGCCAGAGTTGACCGCGGAAGTATTGACAGCAGATGGCTGGATGCGCACGGGCGACATTGGAAAATTTGTACACGAACGCTTTCTAAAGATAACCGATCGCAAAAAAGATATTTTTAAAACCTCAGCGGGGAAATACATAGCGCCCCAACCGCTGGAGAATCATTTGAAGAAATCACCGCTCATTGAGCGAAGCATGATCATCGGATTTCAACGTCCATACGTTACCGCCTTGATTGTTCCAAATTTTGAAATTTTACAAGCCTGGTGCGATGAACAAGACATCCATTGGACATCTCCCCAATTTATGGTGCACAATATAAAAGTGCGGGCGAAGTTTCAGGAAGAAATTGACAAACTGAATGATGAACTGCCGAATGTGGAGCGTATCAAAAATTTCGTGCTCTGCCACCAGGATTGGACCATTGAGAATGGAGAGGTAACTCCCACCTTAAAACCCATTCGCACGGTGATATTGGAGAATTTTAAAAATGAAATTGAGAAAATGTACGGTTAAAAAGTTAAAAGTTTAGATTCGAAAGTTCAAACCCGAAAGTATACACCTTATGAAAAAAATATTTACAGAAAATGCACCCAAGGCCATTGGCCCTTACTCACACGCCATCCAATCTGGCAACTTACTTTTTTGTTCGGGGCAAACTCCATTAAATCCGGAAACGATGTTGATCGAAGGGTCAACCGCCTCCGAGCAAACCACATTGGTGCTAAACAATCTCGAAGCGGTTTTGAAATCAGCCGGGTGTACACGTGCCAATGTGCTCAAGACCTCTGTATTCCTGAAAAACTTTGCCGACTTCGAAAAGATGAACAAATCTTATGAAGCATTCTTTGGAGACCACAAACCCGCCCGCACTACCGTGGAAGTCAGCAGACTGCCAAGGGAGGCGTTGGTGGAAATTGAGTGCGTGGCTGAAATACCCGGCTGAAAGTTGGGAGGTAAGAAGTGCGAGGTACGATCATAGAACGAACACCTTGTAATTCGTACCTCGTACTTTATTTAGATTACCTCTGAAATAACCACCTTCTCCATCACTTCACCTTGGCGGATGGCATCAACTATCTCCACTCCTTCTACCACTTTACCGAAAACGGTATGGTTTCTATCAAGGTGTTTGGTGTTGTCGCGAGAGTGGCAAATGAAAAATTGAGAGCCTCCTGTATTGCGCCCCGCATGAGCCATCGATAACACACCACGATCGTGGTATTGATTATCGCCTGTTAGCTCGCAGTCAATTTTATAACCGGGGCCACCGTTGCCAATTCCGTTGGGGCAGCCACCTTGGATCATAAAATTGGGGATCACGCGGTGAAAGGTCAACCCATTATAAAAACCTTTCTCGGCCAAGTCAATAAAGTTCTTTACCGCGATGGGCGCATCTTTCTCAAAAAAATTGATTTTCATAACGCCCTTTTTGGTGTGTATTTCTGCTACTTTCATGCTATTTTTTTTAGTAAGGATGCAAAGTTAACACGCTATATCGTTCATACAAAGGCGCGAAGTCGCAACAGTTTTTTCCACGATAATATTTTTGCTCGGCTAAACATATAGAATATCGAAAAACGAAAGCTAATTTGCTAACAGCCGCGACTTAGCGTCTTGGCGTGAGGAATATGAAACCCTGCCCGAGCCAAAAAAAGATGTACCCTACCGAAGACATTGCGGTAGATGCCCTACTGGAAGCACGCACTCATTTTGATTTTAAACCCAACCAAGGGCCAGTAGCCGTTTATTTGTGCGATGACTGTGGCCACTACCACCTCACCTCGCAGGGAACAATGAACCCCAAGCTCGCAACCTACATCAAAGACGGAAAATTAAGCCGCATGAAACAGGCTAGTGAGTGGGAAAAGAAATTGAGAAGGTAAGATCAATACCCTTTCGTAATCCCCTTCTCAATAGATGGCACGCCTGTCTTCATCCACGGTGGCATTGGTTCACCTTTCAGATAGTGATCAAAAAACTGTTTCATGCGGATGGCAAAGTCCGTACGGTCTTGCCGCTGCGTGAGGCCGTGGCCTTGCCCGTTGTAGTTCAGCATCCACACCGGTTTGTTAAGTCTGCGCATGGCCATATACATTTCGATGCCTTGATACCACGGCACTGCACCATCGCCATCGTTGTGCATCATCAGTAAGGGAGTTTGTACTTTGTCGGCAAAAAATATGGGAGAGTTTTCAATATAAAGCATCGGCTTCTCCCACAGACTTCCGCCCAAGCGGGTTTGTGACTTCTCATACTGAAACATGCGGCTCATGCCACTTTCCCACCGCACGCCTCCATAAGCACTGATCATATTCACGACAGGCGCCCCCGCTTCCGCTGCTGCAAACAGGTTCGTGCGGGTAATCAAATAGGCGGTTTGATAGCCACCCCAACTGTGGCCTTGTATGCCAATGTGCTTCTCATCTACAAAGCCTTTACTAATTAAAGACGTTACACCTGGTAACAGACAATTTTGAGCACTCTCTCCCGGAAAACCAATGCGGTACACCACATCAGGTACAAAAATCAAGTAGCCGCTGCTAGCGTACAAAGAAAAATTGATGAAAGAACGAATGGGAGCTGGCGCGTAGTGGTTGTGAATGTCATCCGAATATTTCTCGTAGAAGTAAACCATGAGCGGGTACTTCTTTTTCGAGTCGAAGTTTTCAGGCTTATACAAAAGCCCGCTGAGCGGGATATTGTCCAGTGAAATCCATTTGACCAATTCCACACTTCCCCAAAAATAATTTTTCATTTGGGGGTTCGCGTTGCTGATTTTCTTCGGCATAGTGAGATTAAAATCAGCTGCCCATACATCCGGAAATTCGCGGAAGCTTTCGCGCGTAAACAACACTTGATTACCTTGTTTTGCTTTCACCACGTTAGCAGGGTTAAAGCGAAAATCGTCCATCAACAATTTGGTAAGCTTACCGTCTTTTAACGAAAGTTTATAAAAACCCGAAGCCTTGCTTGTTTCGTTGAACGCGGAAAGCAACAACTCTTTACTTGGATCAATAAAACGCTCTTCGTTGTCTAGCTTTATGTATCTAAAAACAGTTTTCTCTTCCCTTCCAATTTTAGTCAGGTTGACGGGTGATTTTTTGTTTTCCGGATCGAATGCCCATAAATCGTAGCGATCGTATGCAATAAACTGTGCATCATCGGCAGTCCAGCCAGCTGAACCATAAGCGCCTGGGTAATCAGGATGGTCATCTTCTTCATCCGCAAATTTAATTTTCAATCCTTGATTGAGCTTTGTAGTGCGATCGGAAGCAACAGAATAACTAAACCAGGCGGTATCAGCTAAACTAAACCAATACACAAAATTGGCCTTGGGCGAGAGGCTCGCGTTCCCCTTCACTTGCGAGGCCACTTTCTTTCGCACTTTGTCTTGCAAATTGTAGACATAAAAATCATTCGCTGCAGATCCTTCCCATGTAATCGCTTTGCGATATGGCACGTTGCTTTCACCTAAAAAGACAGACGCATTCCCTTCATTACCCAGTTCGATGTTAGGCACTTCCAGATCACCGAGTTGGTTTAGCTCTTTGGTTGCTAAGTTTATCGCAGCGAGGTAAGATCGCTTCTTGTCGCTTTCCAACTGCTTGTTCTGCTGAGGGTAAATGTATCCATCATTGCCAGTCCATACTTCCACATTTACAATTTCTTCGGGCAATAATAGCGTGTCTTGCACGACAGGCTTGGGTGCCGAGCCAAAAAATAGTTTTCCTCCATCTTTTGAAAAGAATGGTGCATAATACTCGCTCACAATCCAATTTTGGCGTATGCCCAACGAATTTTCGACATCAATTAGTTGTGCAAGACTGTTTTCACTTTTCCAATGGTATAGCTTGAAATAGCGGATCAACGCCTTGGTCGTATCCGAGTCGAGTAAGAAAGCCGCTTGCTTTCCATCTTCGCTGATGGATAATCCTTTGTATTTGTATTTAGATCTCCCTTCGTGTAGCGTTTTCAATTCTTGCTTTTGTAAATCGTACCAATACACTCCAGCTTTCGTGGTAGAGTCATTGCCTGTAGAACTGAACAATAATCCTTGACCATATTTTGAAAACGCGTAGTCTTTTACAAACCCAAACCGCGTTTCGTTGCCATCCATTTTTCGAAGCACCAATGTGTAGCCGTTGTCATCTGAATTTTTCTTCACCTTCTTGACCTTCTTTGTAGGATCAGGTTTGGGAGCATCCGCTTTAGGCTTCTCTTCTTTCTTGACTTCGAGTTGGAACGCCAACCAACCGCCAGCTTTTTCAGGAAGCCGATACGATTTTACATTTGGGAGTTTTTCTATTTTACGAGAAGCAAACGAAAAAATACCAAGCGAATCCTTTGGCAAATCTTCCTTTTTCTTTTTCAGCCGCTGAAGGTCTTTGACAATTTTTTGGGGAGGCTTGATCTTGAATACGGCAAATCGACTATCAAACGTCAATGCAATTTCCGCAGCCCGTTTGACCGAGTCTTGTTGGGAAGTTTGTAGGTTGTGAAAAATCACTTTTCCATCGCCATCCTGCGGATTAACGGTAAAGGCGGCAAATTTTCCATTGGGAGTCAGCGCCCTATAATTTACCTCTTTCCAATTATTGTAGACCGAATGGTCCAGCGGTTTTTTGGTTTGTGCAACAAGCGTGGCCTTTTTCTGGGCATAGCTAGCAGCGGACAGGAATAGTAGGAACGGCAATACGTAACGTCTCATAGGTAAAAAATTAGAAAGGGAAGGTACAACCATCAACGATAACTCAGGCGCAAATTCTATCAGTGGTAGAAGGAAATGGTTTGCGGTTTCAAGGAATGAAATAAAAAGACCCCCGAAACCTGTGTTTTGAAATGAAAGAGCCTTTATTGAAATATTCACTTTACTTTTGCCACATGAGAATTGCAATCAACGGGATGGGGCGAATTGGGAGACTTCTTTGCAAACTGTTAGCACTAGGCGATCACGAGCTAGTGGCGGTAAATGACGTGATGCCAAAAGACAATTTGGTTTACTTGTTACAATATGATTCCATCTATGGACAATATTTTCTAGGTAAAAATGAATTTACAGAAACGGCTGAAGGCTTTCGCCTAAATGGCAAAATGGTAAAGGCCTTTTCAAAACCTTCTCCCCTTCTTCTGCCATGGAAAGAGCTGCAAATTGATATGGTGATTGATTGTTCTGGCAAATTTTTGACTGAAGAATTACTTTGTCAGCACTTGATCGCTGGCGCTAAACGTGTGTTGCTATCTACAACAGGTGGTCACAATGTGCCGCTAATTATACGAGGATACAACGATAGCAGTCTTTCCACTCAATCGATTGTTTCGTCTGGTGGCTGCATGACAAATTGCACCGTTTTGATCTTGGATCATTTGGTCAAAAACTTTGGTCTGGATTCTGTTCACATCAATGTCATCCATTCCTTTACCTCACGGCAATCGTTGGTGGATGGGCCTTATACAGATTTTCGCAGAGGCCGTGCCGCTACTACTTCCATAATTCCCGTAAAAAATGATTTGGATCAAACCCTTATAAAATTATTCCCTTCAATTGATCAGAAAGTTTCAACGGTATCCACTCGCGTTCCCATCAGCTGCGGAGCGCTGGTGGACATTCACGCCACACTACAGAATCAAACCACGGCTGAATCTGTAAATAATTTGTATAAGCGCCTTTCACAAAATGAGCTAAAAGGATTGCTAGCTTATAACGAAGCGCCCATTACCTCCACTGATATTGTTTGCAATCCACACTCTGCCATTGTTGATTCCACATTGACATCGCTACTGGGCAATCATTTAAAACTGTCTGCTTGGTTTGATGATCAGTTTGCATTTACCAATAGGTTGATTGAGATCGTGGATTTAATGGAAGCATAGTCAGCCATGAAAATAGGCTTGCTTTCTGATACGCATAGTTTGCTGGACGAAAAGGTACTGGACTATTTTAAAGGTTGCGATGAAATTTGGCATGCTGGCGACATCGGTGATCGAGCCGTTATCGACAGCTTAGAAAAATTCAAGCCCACCAAGGCGGTGTTTGGCAACATCGATGATAAAGAAATGCAAGCGCGTTTTCCAGAAGATAGCTGGTTTGATTGTGAAGGTCTTACTATTTGGATGACACACATTGGCGGTTCGCCTCCTAACTATAACCCACGCATCAAAAAAATCCTGAAAGAAAAACAGCCAGATATTTTCATTTGTGGCCACTCCCATATTCTTCGAATCAAGAAAGACACTGCCTATAAAAACATGCTATACCTCAATCCTGGAGCAGCCGGCAATCACGGGTTTCATTCCATTAAAACGATCGTGCGATTTGAAATCCTGAAAAAGGAAATC
>JBBSCN010000098.1:0-11365 GCA_038250265.1 Cytophagales bacterium
ATGAAATTGGTCATGGGCTTGGATTTTTTGATTCTTATGATTTAGACGAAGGTTCCGGCTCATTTGGTGTTCAGTCAACACCAACTCCCATCATCTTTGACGTGGGAGTGGAAAACAGTGCTGGGACAAGATTGCTCAATCAAGCAAACAATAGCATTCAATTGGCCAATACATTAACCAACAACAATATCAGCTATAACCCCGCTAGAAGCTTGGTTGGTACTGTTTCGGAAAGGCCTAAATTATTTGCTCCCGCTACATGGAGCGGGGGCTCCAGCATCGCGCATTTAGACCAAACAACTTATTCAGGAACCGTAAACCGTTTAATGCGACCTCAACTGGATCTAGCACAAGTAGTTTTAGATCCGGGGCCGCTTGTTTTGAATATGTTTGCTGATATGGGTTGGGTAGCACCCGTCATCACACATACTCCTTTAAAGGATACCGAAACAACTTCTACTGATTTTACAATCTCTGTCACAGCGGCAGCGGACGGCACTAGTGGGTATACAATCAATGCCCAGCTAAAATTGAGATATCAAATTAATGGAGGAACAGAAGTTGAGCTAACACAAACACCTACTTCGGGAAGTCAATATACCTTTGTTATTCCTAAACCCATCCAGATAGCAACGCCAACGACCTATAATTACTATCTCGTTTCCACAGATAATTATAATGGACAAAACAGAACTTTTGCAAAGCCGGGACAAATCATAACCCCCGGGCAACCCGATCAACAGAATTCTTTTCAGTTTACAGTTGGTCCGGATATCAAACTTCCCGAAATCAAACACACTCCCGTTGACTTTATTTTGATCTCTGCAACCAGCATTGCGCTAAAAGCAACCATTACCGATAACATTGGCGTGCAAAGCGCAACAGTGTCATACAAGATCAACTTAGGATCTTTGCAAAATTTGAATATGATCCAAGACAACGATACCTTAAGTCTTTACAAAGCAACCATCCCCGCAAGTGGTTTAGCGGATGGGAATACCGTCAGTTATCGAATCATAGCAACGGATAATTCATCGAATCAAAATCAAGGCTTTGCTCCATCCGCCACTACATTCTATGAAGTAGCCGTAGTGGGCAGCCCTCCTGCACAAAATTCTTATACCAATAATTTTAATTCGCCCTCGACAGACTTCTTCGGGAATGGTTACTCCATTATTACTCCTACTGAAGGTGGGTTTAATGATGGTGCCATCCATAGCCTTCACCCCTATGCCGAAGCGGGAACGGGTAACATCAAATACATCTATCAACTGCGCTTTCCCATCAAGGTAAAAAGTGGGGGCGCTACAATTAAGTTTGATGAAATTGTACTAGTAGAACCAGGCGAACCTAATTCTGTTTTTGGGCAAGATGCCTTCTATGATTATGTCGTCACCGAGGGTTCTAAAGATGGCGGAATAACTTGGATACCTTTTGCTGACGGATATGACTCCCGTGACTTCGCTCCCTGGCTAGCCAAGTACAAAAGCAGCATCGTTAGCGACATCTCCAAAGGCATCGGTGATCCTACGCTGTTCAGGAATAGAACGATCAATATGCTGGACAAATTCAGAGCAGGGGATGAAGTGTCCATTCGATTTCTTTTGTTTAGTGATCCGGGCGCTGCAGGATGGGGCTGGGCTATTGACAATTTAAAAATTCAGATAGATGATGCGCCTCCGGCAATTCTTCATAACCATGTCGATTACGTCTTAGGCACTACAAATGCACTAAGCATTTCAGCCAATGTTACCGATGTAACAGGAGTAGATAAAGTATTCTTAGACTATAGCGTTAATAATGGGAGCGTCACCTCGGTGCAAATTCTGTTAAGTGCAACAGCAAACACATACACCTATTTGCTAGATTTAACATCCTTAAATATCTCGGGCGTTACCAAACTCAATTATCGTATCAGGGCGACTGATGCG
This sequence comes from Cytophagales bacterium, assembly GCA_038250265.1. Lineage (GTDB taxonomy): Bacteria > Bacteroidota > Bacteroidia > Cytophagales > Cyclobacteriaceae > ELB16-189. Next base: position 1,932 of record JBBSCN010000098.1, read on the forward strand.
TTATCTAACTCTGGAACTTTGCCCACCTCCGGTTTTTTTGATGTGACCCGATTTACTATCGGCACGCCCCAGAATTCCTACATTTCTGATTTCAATACAGCCAATTCTGATTTTGTAGGAAATTTCTTTTTGGTTGCCACTCCCGCAGGCTTTTCAAATGGAGCGATACACTCTGCTCATCCTTATGTGAATGGATTTGGTTTACCCAACGCAACTTCTAACTTCACTTTTACATTAAGCAAGCCTATCACTATCAGTGCTAACAATCCGTTCATGAGCTACGATGAAATAGGAATAGTTGAACCCATCAATGACTTATTGTTTGTAGATGGCTCTAAAGATAATGGAGCTACTTGGCAGCCATTCTTAGTGGGCTACTCGGCTACCGCACAGAGTCAATGGCTAACGGCCTACAATACTAAAGCGAATGGAACGCCTTCCCTTTTCAAAACAAGGCTCGTTAACTTAACTCAAAATGGAAGTTTCAAAAGTGGTGATCAAGTCTTGATTCGCTTCCGGTTAAATGTGAACCAAACTGTCAATGCATGGGGTTGGGCAATTGATAATCTTAGCATCCAAGGCCCCATTACGGGGATAGAGCCGGTAGAAAAAGAATCACTCAACATTTACCCCAATCCATCAAAAGGTGCAACAGTAACTGTCGAATTAGTGACCGAAGAATCTTCTTCCGTTCATTTTCAAATTTTGAATAGTCAAGGTCAACTCATTCAAGCGAGTGAAGCATTTCCGGTAGCAAAAAAGGTGCAGCAAGAATTTTCGGTTAGCGAATGGGCCACTGGTTTGTACCTTATTAAGGCCGAAGTGAACGGAAACATAATCACGAAGAAATTTATTAAAGCGCAATAACTGGGAGTTACGCAAAACGGTAAAATGTTGTCAGTTTGAGCTTGTAGAAAATGGTTTGTTCGAGTTTCCAAATGACTTCGACTGGCTCAGTCTGACAACAGAAAAGTAAATCTTCGTAACTTCAGTTCAATAACAGAGTCCTAAAATTCAGTCGAGAAGGGAGGCCAATTGGTCTCCTTTTTTGTTTTTGAAAGTTTCCTGTAAATAATCTTTCAAATCAGCGGATTGATTTAAAAGTGTGTTTATTTTTGCCAGCCTTTGCCGAAGCGGCTACGCGCGGGCAAGCGCTATTTATCCCACTGAATTATGCCAAGAGATCGCAGCATTCGTTCCATTCTAATTATCGGAAGTGGCCCCATAGTTATCGGCCAAGCCTGTGAATTTGATTATGCAGGCTCGCAGGCGTCCCGTTCGCTGCGCGAAGAGGGCATTGAAGTGATTCTGATCAACTCCAACCCGGCCACCATCATGACGGACAAGGTCACGGCTGACCATGTGTACTTGTTGCCGCTGGAGAAAAAATACATCCGTCAAATTTTAGAGAAGCATCACGTGGATGCTGTTCTCCCAACAATGGGCGGCCAAACTGCACTCAATCTGTGCATCGATTGCGACAAAGCTGGCATTTGGGAACATTACGGAGTAAAAATTATCGGGGTTGATATTAATGCGATTGAAACTACCGAAGACCGCGAGAAATTTAGGTTAAAGATGTTGGAGTTGAATGTGGGTGTGTGTAAAGGTGCAACGGCTACGTCTTTTTTGAAGGGGAAAGAAATCGCCCAGGAGATTGGATTTCCATTGGTAATCCGTCCGTCTTATACCCTAGGTGGAACGGGTGGAGGCTTTGTTCAGAAAGCTGAAGATTTCGATCAGGCGCTCAATCGGGGACTACAAGCGTCACCTATTCACGAGGTATTGGTAGAGCAAAGTATCCGTGGTTGGAAAGAATACGAATTGGAATTGTTGCGCGATGGAAAAGGCAATGTTATAATCATCTGCTCCATCGAAAATTTTGACCCGATGGGCATTCATACTGGAGACTCGATCACCGTAGCTCCAGCGATGACACTCCCTGACACCGTGTACCAACACATGCGAGACCTAGCCATCAAAATGATGAATGGTATTGGCAAGTTTGCGGGCGGTTGCAACGTACAGTTTTCGGTCAATCCAAATAACGATGACGAGATTATAGGCATCGAGATCAATCCGCGCGTGTCGCGTTCATCTGCGCTAGCGTCAAAAGCAACAGGCTACCCGATTGCAAAAATTGCTGCAAAGTTGGCGATCGGTTACAACTTAGATGAATTAAGTAACGCCATTACCGGTACTACCACCGCCTACTTTGAGCCAGCACTGGATTATGTCATCGTAAAGATACCACGTTGGAACTTTGATAAATTTCATGGAGCCGATCGCAGACTTGGTTTGCAAATGAAATCTGTGGGTGAGGTAATGGGAATTGGAAGAAATTTTCAGGAGGCATTACAAAAAGCTTGTCAAAGTTTAGAGATCAGAAGAAATGGCTTGGGTGCCGATGGAAAGGAATTGACAAAGCAATCCGAGTTGTTGTATAGCTTAGAAAACCCAAGTTGGAATCGGCTCTTCCATATTTACGATGCGATGAAGCTGGGCGTCTCCATGAAGACCATTCAGCATCTCACGAAGATCGATCCGTGGTTCTTGGATCAAATTTGGGGATTAATTGAAGTTGAAAAAGAAATTGAAAAATATACCCTCGCTACGATTCCTGTAGAGTTGATGCGCAGAGCAAAAGAAAAAGGATATGCCGACCGACAGCTAGCACATTTAATGGACTGCCTAGAAAGTGAAGTTCATTTGAAGCGCAGAGAGATGGGTATTAATCGTGTATTTAAATTGGTTGATACGTGCGCGGCTGAGTTTGAGGCCAAGACACCTTACTACTATTCTACCTTTGATACCGAGAACGAATCTATCCCCACTGAAAAAAAGAAAGTAATTGTGTTGGGCTCTGGCCCGAACCGCATCGGGCAAGGGATTGAGTTCGACTATTCGTGTGTGCACGGTGTATTGGCCGCTAAAGAGTGCGGCTACGAAACCATTATGATTAACTGCAACCCGGAAACAGTCTCTACCGATTTCGATATTGCAGACAAACTTTACTTTGAGCCCGTATTCTGGGAACACATTTGGGATATTATCCAACATGAAAAACCGGTTGGCGTAATCGTACAATTGGGCGGACAAACTGCCCTAAAGATTGCAGAGAAACTTCACAAGTATGGAGTAAAAATATTGGGCACATCCTTCGATGCACTTGATCTTGCTGAGGACAGGGGAAGCTTTTCAACGTTACTGAAAGACCTAGGAATTCCGTATCCAAATTTTGGCGTGGCAACCGATGCCGATGAAGCCTTGGAAGTTTCGAAGATCATCGGATTTCCGTTGCTAGTACGACCTTCTTACGTGCTGGGTGGTCAAAGTATGAAAATCGTGATCAACGAAAAAGAATTGGAAGACCACATCTTGGATATTTGGAAGCACTTACCGGAAAATAAAGTATTGCTCGATCATTTCTTGGAAGGAGCGATTGAAGCAGAGGCCGATGCGATTTGTGATGGAGAAGATGTGTACATCATCGGTATCATGCAACACATAGAGCCTGCCGGTATTCACTCAGGAGATTCACATGCAGTGCTGCCCCCGTATAACCTAGGTGACTTTGTGATGAAGCAAATTGAAGGGTACACAAAACGAATTGCATTAGCACTAAAAACCGTTGGCTTAATCAACATCCAGTTCGCCATTAAGAACGATAAAGTATACATCATCGAAGCCAACCCGCGCGCTTCACGCACCGTACCGTTCATCTGCAAAGCGTATGACGAGCCGTATGTAAACTACGCTACCAAAGTGATGTTGGGTGAAAAGAAGGTTAAAGAATTTACTTTTAATCCTACTAAAAAAGGATACGCTATAAAAGTACCCGTGTTCTCGTTCAGCAAATTTCCGGAAGTAAATAAAGAGCTTGGCCCCGAAATGAAATCAACAGGAGAAGCTATCTACTTCATTGATGATTTGATGGACGATTACTTCTTAAGCATTTACAACGACCGGAATGTGTATTTGAGTCGATAAAAAAATACACTGCTTTGCACGATGTATTTTTATTGACCCTTTATGATTTCCTTAAACTTTGAGGGTGTCTTTTAAGTAATCAATACCTGATTTGCCTTCACCCGCAAATGCTTCAACCTTTCTGTTGTAAGCCTTTTTAACATTACCAAACGAATCGTTGACCTTGTTTCTTAGGTCAATTGATTTTCCCAGCATTTTTTCGCGGGTTCTCTTTCCGCTAACGGGGGCGATTAAAATTTCCGCTACTAAACCTTCGGTGGCACCTGTTAAAACGTCTACCGCAACTTTTACTGCAGCGTTGATATGGGTTCGTATTTAGAATACCTATTCTGAAGTTTTCAGAACATTCTTGGTAGTCAATTGGTGGAGCGCCATGTTTCGCTCTCAAGAAATGAAATTACCATACCAATTCCTCTTTTATATTTCGGTTCGATGATTTCCATCATTTGTTTTTCCAATTTAGTGTCGAATATTGAAGTTACACACCTTCAGAGATCAAAATTCTAAATTCAGAAATTGTACTTCAATTCGAATGTTAAATTAAGGCAAAAACAAAAACATAAGACTTCAGAAAGGGTTTATCAAATGTCCAATTGAGCCATGTTTCACAAACCAGCTAAAACTTTTCGTTAATTTCTAAAACTTTATCTTTGCGTACTTAGTTGAATACGTATGTTTAAATTTCTTATCGCTTTAGGGCTCATCGGCTATGTCTTATTTAAAATTGGAGGTCTATTTTTTAGGGCCGGTGCTGCGTCACAAAACAGAAATTACCCTCCGCGAAACCCTCCAACCAGACCGGAAGAACCCAAAAAGGACAAAACCAACGGCACCATCAAGGGTGGAGATTATATTGACTATGAAGAAGTGAAATGAGGGCATATTTAAAAACTCCGCTGTTTTCAGTCGTTTACTTTTTAACATAGCGTTTCCGATTTTGCAGAGACTAATTTACAATGAAAATCCCCTTCCAAAAGTACGAAGCAACAGGAAACGACTTTGTCATCATCGATAATCGAAAAAAGGAATTTTCTTTTTCTGTCGATCAGGTTAAAAAAATATGCGATCGAAAATTGGGCATCGGTGCAGACGGACTAATGCTGATTGAGAACCACCCAACACTGGATTTTGATCTGATTTATTACAATGCCGATGGTTCGCCCAGCCTTTGCGGGAATGGTAGTCGAGCCGCCACACTAATGGCCCGCGCACTTAACTTGATAAAAAAATCTACCGCCTTCAATGCTTATGACGGCAGGCACGAGGCAACGGTATTGCCGAACCAAATCGTTCGATTAAAAATCAATGATGTGATTGACGTTAAAAAATTACCAGACAGCTTTTTTATCAACACCGGTTCACCACACTTTATCCAAGCAGTTTCAAGTATCAAGGATTTTCCGGTAAAGGAAGAAGGAAGAAAAATTCGCTACAGCGAAGAATATAAACCGGGCGGCACCAACGCAAATTTTGTTGAAACCCTTCCTAACAATACCATCTTCGTCCGCACCTATGAACGCGGTGTGGAAGACGAAACGCTGTCGTGTGGCACAGGCGTGACGGCAGCTGCGCTGGCGGCTTCTTTCCAAGGGTATCAATCGCCTGTAAAAATCCATACGCTGGGCGGAGAATTGTCTGTTGAATTTAAAGCTGGCCAAGATGGCTCGTTTACAGATATTTATTTGATTGGGCCTGCCAAAAAGGTATTTGAAGGGAGTTTTGATTTCGAATAACTGTACATTAATTTTGAATATGAGTACTACCCAAATACGAGAAGAGCTATCAAAATACATAAAGCTGGGAGACAAACGATTGCTGAAGATACTTCATTCCGTGGCCAGAGAATATAACTCTGAAGATTATACCTCGCCAGGGGAGCCGATGTCTGTTTCCACCCTGAAGAAGAGAGTTCGATCAGCAAAAGCTAGGATCAAAGCCGGCCACTATACAACGCAAAATGACCTGGAGCTTGAAATGGAAAAATGGTGAGGGGAAAACTAAAGGTCATTTGGGATGAAGAAGCTAAAAAATCATTGCAGAATATATACACTTACATCAAGCAACGAGAATCAAAATCACAAGCGGTTAGCGTAAGGAAAAAGATTGTTGAATTGTGCAAATCGCTGGGGTCTTTTCCCGAGAAGTTTGCCGAAGAGCCCCATTTAAAAGATGAGAAAGGAAATTATCGGTTTAAAGCGATTTGGAGTTATAAAATCATTTTCGAGGTAGCGAGCGACTCTGTAGCAATATTGGATATCTTCCACACCAGCAGAGACCCAAAGGGAATTGACAGACTAGTGGATGAATGAAAGTTTAACAATTGCTTGTTTTGAATCCTCTGAATCGAGCCATTCAGTCATACCATTCCTTGAATTATCCTGCCAAAAAGGTATTTGAAGGCATTCTGGAACTATAATTGCGCCCCGAAATCCTTAACTTTCGGAGTTTTCTAAAGGCTACCGTTACTATTAACAATCGACCAGTTACCATTTTATGTTAAAACTCATCGCCAAGCTATTTGGCACCAAGTCAGAGAAGGACATTAAGCAAATGATGCCGCTTGTGGAGGCAACCAAAAAAGAGGGCGAAAAACTGACTTCCATTTCGCACGATGAATTAAGGGATTGCACCCGTTCTATTCAGGAAGAAATTAACCAAAACCTAAAGCCTATTGACGATCAGTTGGCAGCTTTGCACCAGCAAATTACCGATGATCCTGACAAAGACATTCACGAAAAAGAGGCCATTTTCAATCAGGTTGATCAACTTGAAAAAGACCGCAACAAACAACTTGAAAAAGTATTGATGCAGGTGTTGCCGCGCGCGTTCGCTATCATTCGCGAAACAGCCAAACGATTTAAAGACAACGAATATATAGAAGTTACTGCCACTGAATTTGACCGCACATTGGCTGCTAAATATGCCAACGTAAAGATCAATGGCGACAAAGCACATTGGCACCGCCAATGGATGGCCGCAGGTAATTTGATTACGTGGGACATGGTACATTATGACGTACAGATCATTGGTGGTATTGCCCTGCACGAAGGAAAAGTAGCAGAGATGGCTACAGGTGAAGGAAAAACATTGGTGGCCACATTTCCTGCATTTTTGAATGCCCTTGCCAAGCGAGGCGTGCACATCGTAACAGTGAACGATTATTTGGCCAGGCGAGATAGCGAATGGATGGGGCCGATTTTTCAATTTCATGGCCTGTCGATCGATTGTATAGATAGGCACGAGCCAAACTCCATTGCCAGAAGGGATGCCTACCGAGCAGATATTTGCTATGGCACCAACAACGAATTTGGTTTTGATTATCTGCGCGATAACATGTCCAAAGAAACGGAAGAGTTGGTGCAGCGTGGCCATCATTATGCAATGGTAGATGAGGTGGACAGCGTGTTGATTGATGAAGCCCGGACTCCATTGATTATTTCGGGCCCCGTTCCCCGTGGTGATGAACATGAGTTTTATGATTTAAAACCTCGTATCAATAAACTAGTAGAGGCACAGAAAAAATTAGTGAACCAATACTTGAATGATGCCAAAAAGCAAATTGCCGATGGCCTGGACAAAGATGGAGGATTGGCATTGTTCCGTGCCTATCGGGCGATGCCAAAATACAAGCCGCTCATTAAGGCGCTAAGTGAGATGGGTAATAAGGCCATCTTACAAAAAACAGAAAACTACCACCTGCAAGACAATAAGAAGGAGATGCCGGTAGCAGATGCTCCGCTCTATTTTGTGATCGATGAAAAAGATAACAGTGTAGACCTGACCGAAAAAGGAATTGATTTGATCACGGGCGAAGGTGAAGACCCCAAGTTTTTCATCATGCCCGAGATCGGTATAGAACTTAACAAAATTGAAAAGGATTCAACAATTTCGACAGATGAACGATTAAACAAGAAAGATGAACTCATCCGCGAATACACTGTCAAATCACAACGCATCCATAGCGTCAATCAATTGCTAAAGGCCTACACGCTATTTGAAAAAGATACGGAATACATTATAGTAGATGGGAAAGTAAAAATTGTTGATGAGCAAACCGGCCGCGTGTTGGACGGCCGCAGGTACTCGGATGGTTTACACCAAGCCATCGAGGCAAAAGAAAATGTGAAGGTGGAAGATGCCACCCAAACCTACGCTACTATCACGCTCCAAAATTATTTCCGCATGTACCACAAATTGGCGGGTATGACGGGTACAGCCGAAACAGAAGCCGGTGAGTTGTGGGACATCTACAAATTGGATGTTGTCGTAATCCCAACAAATAAACCAGCTACACGTAAAGATCAAGACGACTTGGTTTTCAAAACCGTGCGTGAGAAGTTTAATGCAGTCGTTGACGAAATCGTGAAATTAACAACGGAAGGAAGGCCCGTATTGGTTGGTACTACTTCTGTAGAAATTTCAGAGTTGGTAAGCCGGTTGCTTACGATGAAAAAAATCAAACACAATGTGCTTAACGCGAAACAACATCAGCGCGAAGCAGAAATTGTGGCTGAAGCAGGTAAGCCCGGTACCGTTACCATCGCTACCAACATGGCGGGCCGCGGAACAGATATTAAATTAACACCAGAGTCGCGCGCAGCGGGAGGCTTGGCTATCATTGGTACCGAGCGTCACGAATCACGAAGAGTGGATAGACAGTTGCGCGGTCGCTCAGGCCGTCAAGGCGATCCGGGAAGTTCAACTTTTTATGTTTCGTTGGAAGACAACCTGATGCGCTTGTTCATGCCGGAGCGAATTGCCCGCATTATGGACAGATTAGGTTTGAAAGAAGGTGAAGTGATTTCCCACTCGATGGTGACCAGTTCCATTGAACGGGCACAGAAAAAAGTCGAGGAGAATAACTTTGGAATACGTAAGCGTCTGTTGGAATACGACAACGTCATGAACTCCCAACGTGAAGTAATTTATAAACGCAGAAGAAATGCCTTGTTTGGCGAGCGACTTCAATTGGATATTCTCACCATGTTGTTTGATACGTGCGATGACTTAGTGGCGAGTGCCCGCTTGGCAGACGGACAGGGAAAAGCAGGCGAGAATGCGGAGGAATTTAAGTTAAATGTACTTCGTACGCTCGGTGTTGATTTCGCAATTAGCGGTGAAGATTTGGTAAAGTCTGACCAAGCCTCAGTCAGCGAGCGATTATATGAGGAGTCATTGAAACAATACAGTCACAAAAACAAAATGGCTGCCGACAAGGCCATGCCAATTGTAACCGACATTTATAGAACGCGCGGGGCTACTATTAATGATATTCTCGTTCCATTTACCGATGGGACAAAGCAAATTGGTGTAGCTGCGAATTTGAAAAAATGCGTGGAAACCAAAAACGGAGAACTGATCAAGTCGATGGAGAAAATGATTACACTGGCAATCATCGATCAACAGTGGAAAGAACACTTGCGCGACATGGACGATCTAAAGCA
>JBBSCN010000099.1:0-11310 GCA_038250265.1 Cytophagales bacterium
AATGTTGCTTGAAAAGTTCATGTGTACTGGGCTCAGAATAATCCAACATGCTATCGCCAACTTTCACCTGTTTTTTGTGAATAGTCTCGATGGAAAGCTCGGCAGGTTTATTAAATGCGATTATTTTAAAGTCAGGAGCCAGTAGGTAAATTACCTCTTTTGCATTATCCAAAAAAGCCTTTAACGTATGCTCAATCGCAACCGCCTGAGTAGATTGAACTGGATGAAGTTCATAGCAGGCATATTTGGCATTCTTATCCATCGCATACGCAAACACTGTAAAATCTACTTTGCCAGATTTGGTTTGAAAAGGAACAATGCCAAGGTTTTTAGTCTTGCCAACTAATTTCATTTTAGGGTTAGTGGCAAGGTCGCTTAAATGAAGTGATGGGGATTTTCGCTTGCCAATTTGGAACATAGTGCGAGCCGCCTTATTCAAATCGACTATTTTATTGGTGGCGCGATCAACCAAAAGCAGTGCGATTGGATGATGGCGTAAATGGGCAGGAAGCTGTTGAACTTTTGGCATTTTCAATAATACTTGAAAAGCTAGAAATAAAAACTTGCAAAGTTGCAAGAGTATACAGTGAAAAATGAGTAGGTGGTAGATTCTAATGTGTAATCGGGAAAACCTTTCTCATTTTCTCTCATTTTGCCCCGCCAGATAAAAAGCGCGATATTGCAAGATTGATTTTCTTCTAAGTGCTAAAAATAGACAGCCACACCCACATTTTGCCAAAAAAAATGCCCAATTGGAGCGAAAAGTTTGGCTATGGCGATTTCATTTTTCTGCAGCACCACAAAAAAGGGTTTGCTAAAATGATGCGCGGCAATCAGTTCTTCCGCGAAATCAAAAGCAATTGCTGGGATGCAGACGAGCGGATTGATGAATACAAACATTTTAACACAAGCGTTCAAGTAGTTTGCACGATCCCGGTCATGTTTTCGTATTGGGCCAAACCGATGGATTGTCTTTCACTTTCAGAATTTTTGAACGACCATCTCGGCAAGCTGGTGAAGAAGTATCCGAAACAATACATCGGCCTGGGCACTGTGCCAATGCAAGACACCGAATTGGCAGTAAAGGAATTGGAGCGCTTTAAAAAGCTTGGATTAGTGGGCCTTCAGATTGGCTCCAATATCAATGATGAAAATCTCAACGAAGAACGGTTCTTCCCCATCTTCGAAGCATGTGAAAAACTAGAGCTTGCAGTAATGGTTCACCCGTGGAATATGATGGGCGAAAAGAAAATGCAGCGTTATTGGTTGCCTTGGTTAGTAGGTATGCCTGCCGAAACATCTCGTGCAATTTGCTCCATGATATTTGGGGGAATTTTTGAACGGCTACCAAACCTAAGAGTGATGTTTGCCCATGCGGGTGGATCTTTTTTACCCACCATCGGTCGCATTCAACATGGGTTTGATTGCCGTCCCGACTTAGTGGCAATCGACAATCAGATAAACCCCAAAAACTACCTAGGAAAATTTTGGGTGGACAGTGTAACACATGATCCCCTAATGCTGGAATATGTTTTGAAATTGCAAGGATCTAATCGTGTCATGTTGGGGTCCGATTATCCTTTTCCGTTGGGCGATTTAGAAATTGGCAAGTTTATTGAAGACATGGATTTACCAAAAAAGACAATGGAAGATATATTCAGCAATTCGGCATTGGAATGGCTGAGTCTTTCAAAAAAAGATTTTATTTAATTAGAAAACGTGATCAAAATTAAAATCACTATTTTACTTATCGCTTTGACAATTGGCTGCCAAACTTTCGCGCAATCTGAAAAAGAAAAAATCCAGCAGATTGAAGCCCAAAAGCAAATTGATAAACAACGGAAACTGACTACCAAATTAGATTCAGCCATCCGGTTATCAGAAGAAGGTGAATATGAAAAAGCAGACGAGAAATTTAAAGCCGTTTTAAAAACCGTTCGAAGCGTGCCGACCGATCTCACTTTCCATTTTGGAAAAAACTCCTATTTTCTTGGCAGATACAAACAAAGCGTGGATTGGCTAACCAAATACATTCAGTTGAAAGGAACAAGTGGCCAATTTTCTGAGCAAGCCATAGAGTGGTTAAACAATGCTGAGGGAGAATTGATCAAAGAAAAAGAGCGGGAGGCAAAACAAGCCTCTGAAGTATTGTCTACCGATTTTACGATTGATTGTGGCCCCAACGGGAAAGTTGTTTGCACTGTATGCAAGGGCTCTACAGTAATAACCAGAAAAAATTATTTCGGGCAAACCTATTCGACTTGTGGCTACTGCCATAAACTTGGTTACCTAACCTGTGATGAATATAATCAGTTGCTCAAGGGAAACTTGAAACCGGAGGTGAATCGATAAGTGCGCCATTCGAATTGTCGCAAAGATTCTAAAATGACCGCGTGATAATTCTCCGTGTTGAGTTAGTCACGTCCCCCCGCTCTACAAAGTAGAGAGGGGGTGGCCGAACGAAGTGAGGTCGGGGGTAAATAGATAGGAACACAATTTGAATTGTCACAAAGTTTTTAAAGTGACCGCGTGATAATTCTCCGTGTAAGGTTAACGTCCCCCCTCTCTACAAAGTAGAGAGGGGGTGGCCGAACGAAGTGAGGTCGGGGGTGAGTCCCAATCCGCACCAATTTCAACCATGGGCTCATTGATCAAGAGAAAAGTCCAGTTTTTAGAATCTATGTATCTTTGTGGATTGATTTTTAGCAATGGCGTTGTATAACAGAATTAACGGCAAAGAATTAAAAGCCCAACTGCAAGAAGCGAAGGAGCCTCGCACAACTATTTCGTTTTACAAATATCATCACCTGGCTGAACCGAAAGAGTTTAGAGATGAGTTGTATCGCCTCTTTGCAAGCCTAAAAGTACTTGGCCGCATCTATGTGGCTAGGGAGGGAATCAACGCCCAACTAAGCGTGCCGACAGATCAGCTGGCGTGCTTCAAAAAACTACTTTACTCCATTGAATTTTTAAATGGCGTGCGATTGAACACAGCCGTGGATGACAACGGCAAATCGTTTTTCAAATTAAAGATATTGGTGCGGAACAAAATTGTGGCAGACGGGCTGCACGATGAAACCTTTGATGTTACCAATCGAGGTAATCATTTAAACGCTAAAGGGTTTAATGAACTAGCCGAAAAGCCTGACACGATTATTATCGATATGCGCAACCACTACGAAAGCGAAGTGGGTCATTTCAAAAATGCCATTTGCCCAGACGTAGACACCTTTCGTGAAGAATTAAAAGTGGTGGAAGACATTTTAACCAATGAGAAAGATAAAAATTTATTGATGTACTGCACGGGTGGCATCCGCTGTGAAAAGGCAAGTGCTTGGTTTAAACACCGAGGTTTTAAAAATGTATTTCAACTGGATGGCGGAATCATTGAATACGCCAAAGAAGTAAAGGAACAAGGCCTCGAAAATAAATTCATCGGCAAGAATTTTGTCTTTGATGAGCGCCTGGGTGAGCGGATCACAGAAGATATCATTAGCAAGTGTCATCAATGTGGTAAGCCATGTGATGACCATACCAATTGCAAAAATGATGGCTGTCACTTGTTGTTCATCCAATGTGAAGACTGCGCAGGGAAATTTAATAACTGCTGCTCTACAGAATGCGCAGACATCTTAACGCTTCCGGCTGAAAAGCAAAAAGAAATCAGGAAAGGAATCAACAAAGGAAGGCAAGTATTTAAAAAAGGAAGGGTTGAACAAATCAAAATCAATTCTTAGAATTTTTTGTTTGTTTTTCCCCTATATTTATATCTAAATTAGCCTTTAATGGACACACTGAAATCTATTGATGCAGACATCAAGTGTCATCTTCCACTTTTAAATCCGAGACAAAAGAAAACAGTTTTGATGATGATCAACAATTTTGCCGCTGATTAAAAGGATTGGTGGGATGAAATAAGCGAAGAACAACAAAGTGCCATTGACTTATCTCTTTCTCGAACGAAACAAGGTAAGCTCGTTTCGCATAGAGAGGTAATGAAAAAGTATAAAAAATGGATGAAGAAATAGTAGACGAGATAAAGTGGACTTCGCTCGCGGGTCAATCACTAATATTTCGCAAAAGCCTAAGATGTAACGTCATCGCGAGCACCTGCGCGGGTGGTGTGTGGGGCGATGCAATCCCCAAAATTGAGATTGCCTTCCTACCCGATAGGGGGGCTTTGCGCCACTACATAAATTCTCCGCAGGTGCTCGCAAAGACGAATACTTTTGGCGTAAGTCCATTTATTAAATAGAATGATTCGAATAGGTATTATAAACGTTTCAGATCGCGCAAGCCAAGGAATCTACGAAGATATTCCCGGAAAGGCCATCGTTGCGACATTGAACGAATATTTAATTAGCTCGTGGGAAAAAGAATATGCCATCATCCCTGACGAACAAAAATTAATTGAGGCAATGTTGATTTCCATGGCCGATGAGAAACAATGTTGTTTGATTGTTACCTGCGGAGGTACCGGTCCTTCCAAAAGAGATGTAACGCCAGAGGCAACAGAAGCCGTTTGTGATAAGGTGATGCCAGGATTTGGCGAGCTGATGCGCAACATAAGTTTGCAATACGTCCCCACCGCTATTCTATCACGCCAGACAGCGGGAATCAGAAATAAAACTTTAATTGTAAATTTACCTGGTAAACCAAAAGCGATCCGTCAATGCTTGGATGCTGTTTTTCCAGCGATCCCCTATTGCATCGATCTTTTGGAGGGTCCCTTTTTAGAGTGTGATGAGAAAATGATCAAGATATTTAGACCAATTGTTACAGAATGACATTTAACAGTATACAATTGACAACGATTGCCCAAAAAGAATTAAGGACTGTCAATTATAAAATTGGTAAACAACGCATTTAATAAGTTCAGGTATATTTATAAAATGTAACAATGGCACGAATCAAATATTACTACGATACTGAAACGTGTAAATACGAACGTATCAAAACCAGTACGGGCGATATCATATTAAACACGCTCGGGATACTATCGCTAACACTGGCATTGGCGGTTGGGTTACTCATTTTATACAGCACCTATTTCGAATCTCCCCGTGAGCTGTTATTGGCAAATGAGGTAAGGGAGATGGAGTATCACTATGAAAATCTGCAAAAAGAGGTTGATAAATTAGACAAGGGGTTGGCGAGTCTGGAATATAGAGACGATAATATCTATCGTGCGGTTTTAGGCGCAGAACCGATCGACAAAAGTGTACGCGAGGCTGGCATCGGTGGTATAGATCGCTATGAAGACATCAAAAAGAAAGACATTGTCCATGCGGATTTTATAATCAAGCTTCACGAGCGCGTAGATAAGCTAAAGCGTAAGATCTACATCGAATCAAAATCGCAGGACGATGTGATTGCGCTAGCAGAAAACAAAGAGAAGTTGTTCGCGGCCATACCGGCCATTCAACCCGTGGCGAACAAGGAATTAATTGCCTTGGCCTCCGGGTTCGGGATGCGAATTCATCCGGTTTACAAAGTTCGGAAAATGCATACCGGTGTCGATTTTGCGGCAGTGATAGGTACGCCCATTTACGCTACTGCGGATGGTGCGATCGATAAATTGGAAGTGAGTTTTAGCGGTTATGGAAAAGTATTAGAAATTGATCATGGCTACGGCTACCGTACCCGGTTCGCCCACATGCATGGCTTTGCAGTGCGTTACGGACAAAAAATAAAACGGGGCGATTTAATCGGTTATGTGGGTGATACAGGCCTTTCTACCGCACCGCACTTACACTACGAGGTTTTCGTAAACGGTGTCCACGTAAATCCTATCCATTACTTCTTCAATGATTTGAATGCCAAGGATTACGAAAAGATTATCGAATTGGCGTCTGTAGAAAACCAATCGCTAGGGATGTAAAGAAAACATTTTTAAGTCTGAGTTGTTAAAGATAAAAAAATTTAAACTTGTGAAGCATTTTTTTTATCTTACCGCATTAATAATAGCTACAGCTAGCAACCTATTTTCACAAGGTTGTAGCGACTCTGGTTTTTGCACCATGGGCGCTTTAAAACCAGACCAGCCGTTTTCAAGAAAACTTGCTATTCGCCTTAATTCCATTGAGTTAACTCAACATCTTGGCCATACCAAATATGGTGACTGGATTCATGCTACTTTTTTGGATGCTGTCGTGGGAGTGGGCAATAAAACCATCTTGCAAGTCAGATTGCCAGCCTATGCCATTATCGAAGGAAACATGCCCACCACTCGCGGATGGGGCGATCTTTTTTTCAATGCTTCACGAAGGGTGAAGGCCACCGAAAACTACCAAGTCTTTGTAAGCTTGGGAACAAAGATTTACACCAGCCGGCCAGATAAGGAATCGTCCAATGGACAACCAATGCCGATGTATCAACAAACAAGCTATGGGTCAAATGACATAAATGCCGGTGTTTCGTTAATCAGTAGACAATGGATGGTGGCGGTGGGCTACCAGCGTGCACTCAATCAGATAAAAAATGAATTCACACACAGTGCTTGGGCAGGCGATCCACTTCAAGAAGTTGTCAAGCCGTATGATGCTTCGGCTGGCTTGCAACGGGGAGATGATTTAATGTTTAGAGTAGAAAGAAACTTTCGGCTGTCGCGTTTTAATTTTTTTGTAGGGTCACTTAATCTCTGGAGAGTGACAAAAGATCAAACCTTGGACTTTGATGGAAATTTAAAGCCCGTGAGTGGATCGGAAGGCCTCGCCAGTAATCTTTTAGTGGGCGCAGGCTATCAATTCAATACGCGCATGGGTGTTCGATTGTTAACTTCCTTCAAATTAAAAGAACGCGATGCAAACCCAGACGGACTGTCGCGCGATTTCATTGCGCAACTTGCCTACTTAGTTAGGTTTTAACAGTGAAAAATAAATTGAGGGCATCTCTAAAAACTACACTCACACTTCTTCCCGATAGCTACCGGGAGAGAAGGGAAAGGGTTGAGGTGAAGAAAACAAAGTTTTTTAGAGATGCCCTTAAAATCAATCGGCCAATTTTTCTAATTTAGTGCGTTGTTATGCACTTGCTAAAAGAAACCTCCACTGCTGTTTTAATTTCTTTTCTTTTAGCTGCAAATTGTTATTCACAAGGATGCAGTGATGCAGGTTTTTGCACGATGGGTGCTATGAAACCCGACCAGCCCTACAATAAAAAAATTCAATTCAGGCTTCGTTCAATGGAGGTCAGTTTCTATAGAGGTACCACTACCCTCACGCCTGTAATTTATGTGGCCACGGCCGATATGAACTTTAGTTTGAATAGAAAGTATACACTACAAGTAAAACTTCCTTTTCAACGTGTGGAAGGCCGGCTTGCAACTACTTCCTCGGTAGGAGATGTATCCCTTTGCTTGACGCGCAATATTTATTCAACAGATAAATTCGATCTGAATTTGTCGCTGGGCGGAAAAATCCCGACCAATTCGTCTAACCTAGAAACAAACGGATTGCCACTGCCCATGTACTACCAAACTAGTTTGGGCACCTACGACTTCATTGCTGGTCTTTCCCTGGTGAACCGCAAATGGCTACTTGCAACGGGCATTCAGGTTCCACTCAATCAAAATGGCAATCAATTTGTTTGGTCAGCCTGGAATGGCAACGAAGAAAAAAAATACGTGGATAAATACGACCTCGCCAAGGATTTAAAAAGAGGTATTGATGTAATGCTAAGAGTGGAGCGGAATTTCAGATTATCCCGTTTCAATTTTTCTTTTGGTTTGTTACCCATTTATCGAATTAACAGAGACGAGTTTACCAATGCAGCTGGCGTGCGGGTCATCTCAAACAAAGCATCAGGACTCGCTCTGTCGGGGATCATGACAGCAGGCTATAATTTCAACGTCCGTTCAGGCGTTCGTTTGCTACTGGGTCATAAAATAGTTCAACGTGAGCTTAACCCAGACGGGCTTACGCGAGAATTTGTCAGTTCAATCACCTATACTTACCGCTTCTGATGAAATACCTATTTTCACTTTTGCTATTCTTC
Source organism: Cytophagales bacterium (assembly GCA_038250265.1). Classification (GTDB taxonomy): domain Bacteria; phylum Bacteroidota; class Bacteroidia; order Cytophagales; family Cyclobacteriaceae; genus ELB16-189. Next base: position 7,996 of record JBBSCN010000099.1, read on the forward strand.
TCCTATGTCGCTGTAGCGGTATCGCAACAAATTCCAAATGAAATAGACTCGCTCATGCTACAAGGAAACTATGAAGCAGCACTACAGCAAATTGATCGGAAGTTAACAAAGAACCTAAATGAATCTTCTTCCATTGCGCTTAAGAATAAGAAAGCAGAAATACTCATAACTCAAGGAAGATTATCCGAAGCAGAATCTGTTTTAGAAAGTATTCGCCCTAATGATTCATTTCTAAATGCCTCTACCCTATCTACAAGAGGGTTTCTAAACTTGATGAAGGGCAGATATGACTTGGCGCTTGAAAACCTACAATCCGCCCAAGCGCTATTTAAAGCATGTAACCAAGAGAATTCAAAAGAAGGAATTAACTGCCTCGCCAACTTAGCCTCGTACTATGTAGCCAGCGGAAAGTACAATCAGGCTGAAGAATATGAGCTACGTGCGTTGCAATTTCGTCAAGCGATCTTTAATGAGAACAGTGAAGAAGTGGCTGCCTCTTACAATAATCTCGGCCTGATCTACCTATCTACCGAGCCAGACAAGGCATTGGCTTATTACGAAAAGGCACTGAACACATATCAAAAGCTATACGGTGTTACCCATTCCAAAATTGCCATTGCAAATACGAATCTTGGCCTTAGTTACAATCGGCTAGAACTATATGGAGATGCAATTAATTATTTTGAAACAGCGAAAAAAATATGGGAAAAAATCTATCCAACTGGTCATCCCAACCTTGCTTTTGTGCTGCGAAATTTAGGTAGCACGTATGCCAAACAAAAGAATACCAGCGCTGCCATTGAGTACTACAAAAATGCGTTAGGCATATATCAGAAAGCGTATGGAAGCAAACACCCAGATATTGCCAGCACGTTCAACGAGTTAGGTAGTGTTCAACTCAATTTGAACGAATATGATTTAGCCATCGATGCATTTCAAAACAGTTTGATTGCCAACGCTCTTGCCTTCAACAGCATGGACAGTCGCAAAAATCCTAAAAAGTCGGACTACTACAACCCTGCAGTGCTTGTCAACACGCTGAACTTGAAAGCACAAGCGTTGGAAGAAAAATACCTGGGTAAAACTTTAAAGTTGGAAGATCTAAAAACTGCTCTAAATTGTTTGTATGTCAGCGACTCACTAGTTGATGACATTCGCTACCAAAGCTCGGATGAAGGAGACAAGTTGGCACTCGGCAGTCGAGCTAATGAAGTATATGAGAAAGGAGTCGAGATTTCCCTCATCATTGCTGAGAATGTGCTCAATCCAAAACAGTATGTTGAAAAGGCATTTTATTTTGCTGAGAAAAGTAAGTCAGCCGTACTCCAAGAATCCATAGCGGATTCGCAAGCAAAATCTTTTGCAGGCATTCCCGCTGAATTGCTGGAACAAGAAAAGAGCATTAAATCTGCGATTACTTTTACAACTCAAAAACTCGCTCAAAAGCCTTCTGCCGAAGAAGACCGGAAACTGCGTGAGAAATTGTTTAATTCCAATGATCAATATCGGAAGTTCATGAAGCAATTGGAAATCAGTTACCCAAATTATTTCAATCTAAAATTCAGTCAAAAATCATACAGCACCGATGACGTACAAAAAAAACTGGCTAGCAATGCCGCGGTCATCAGTTATTTTCTTGCAGATCAAACCAAGAAGATTCACATTTTTGTAATTACAAAAGATAAGTTTACAGTTACTACCAATTCTCTCCCATCCGATTTTGACCGGCTGCTAATCGGCCTTTCGAATAGCCTTTTATACAGCGAACCATCGACTTACCAGAAATCAGTCAACGTGATATCCGCTCTGTTGATTCCAAAATTGCCATCCAACATTGCTGAATTGACTATTATACCAAGCGGTAAATTAGGTACACTTCCATTTGAAACGTTGGTAAGCAAAAAGTTAAAGTCACCAGATTTTAAAAGCGCTGAGTATCTTATAAAGAAGTATGCGATTGGGTATGAATTCTCAATTGGGTTGCTGTTAGGAAAAAAAGATGTTGAGAAAACCAGCGATCCATCCATTTACCTTTGCGCACCGATCCAATTTCCTTCCAATCAAAATTTGGCCGAGTTGCCTGGTACCGAAAAAGAAGTAAAAACTATTGCCGGTTTATTTGGCAATCGCTCTACCGTTCACCTTTTCGATGAAGCAAACGAGAGCATGATTAAATCAAATCTCCTGAGCGGATTTCAATACCTCCATTTTGCTACCCACGGAATTGTTGACCAAGTTAATCCTGCTTCCTCACAATTATTTTTGAATGCCTCTCAGCAAGAAGACGGCAATTTATACGCTGGCGAAATTTATAATTTGACACTCAACTCTAACTTAGCTGTTTTGTCCGCTTGCCAAACAGGGTTGGGTAAATTTTCAAAAGGCGAAGGGGTGATAGGACTATCGCGAGCGTTGGTGTACGCGGGCGCTAAGAATTTGATAGTGTCGTTTTGGAGTGTGGCGGATGAGTCAACAGCACAACTAATGACTGATTTTTACACAAACTTGTTAGGAGCGAAAGATCAAAACTTCAAACAAGCATTGAGGCAATCAAAATTGAAAATGATTAGCGATAAAAACTATGGAGCTCCTTATTTTTGGGCGCCCTTTATCCTAATTGGAAAATAAAAAAACCTGACCCTCGAAAGAGCCAGGTTTTAACACAGTTTAACGCTATGGCAATAGGTTTTTCTGTGCTTTTCAGAACCCCAAAGTAGGGAGTTGAGTTTCATTTTTCCTAAAGATTTTATAAAACTTTGTTTAGCCGGAGAAAATGGCCTTTTTTGAGCCAAAATGTCAATGTTCTCAAATGATAGAGGATAACTACCGCCAGCGAGGGTTACGCAACAACTTGGTGAAAAAACTGCGTTTAAAAGGCATTTTGGACGAGAGGGTTCTTGCGGCCATTGGAAAAGTGCCAAGGCACGTGTTTTTTGACGATGCGCTGCTCAACCACGCCTACGAGGACAAAGCCTTCCCAATTGGGGAAGGACAGACGATTTCCCAGCCCTACACGGTCGCCTTTCAAACCGAGAAGCTAGAGATAAAACTGGGCGATAAAGTTCTGGAAATCGGCACAGGATCGGGCTACCAAGCCGCTATTTTAATCGAGATGGGAGCCAACGTTTACACCATCGAATTTCAGCGAAAGCTATTTGAACGAACTAAAGAATTTTTGCCCTCCATTGGCTACAAGCCTTTTTTCTTTTTTGGTGATGGCTCTAAAGGTATTCCTGCCAAAGCACCTTACAATAAAATAATTGTAACAGCAGGTGCACCGATAATCCCCGATGCATTAATTGAACAACTAAGTGA
>JBBSCN010000100.1:0-11233 GCA_038250265.1 Cytophagales bacterium
GAACGGTGTTCCGCAAAAGGCAGGAAATATAAACGTGTTGGCAACAGGCAGCACAGTTCGATGGGGAGTGGCCGACCCGGTTTATTATGGAGAAATTGTCAACACCTTCAAAAAGCAATCAGACGGTACCCGAACTTCATTTGAGGCAGACCGGATCTCCTATCGTTTTAAGAATGGAAAGCTGGGATTACGCGAAGTAGTAGTGAAAGAAGAGTCCGGAAATCTAGTTGCCTTAATGGGTGCTAGTGGTGCCGGGAAGTCAACACTGCTGCATGTTTTGAATGGTACTGAGAAGCCCTCGGAAGGAAGAGTATTAATTAATGGAATTGATATACATAAACAGCCCAAGAGAATTGAAGGAGTAATTGGATTTGTTCCGCAAGACGATCTTTTGATTGAAGACCTTACTGTTTACCAAAACTTGTATTTCGCTGCCAAGCTGTGTTTCAGTCATCTTGGAGAAAAAGAAATTGACACATTGGTAATAAAAACACTCGAAGATCTTGGGTTGATGCAAACTAAAGATTTGAAAGTAGGCTCTCCGTTACAAAAGACCATAAGTGGCGGGCAGCGCAAACGGCTAAACATTGGATTAGAACTACTACGCGAACCAGCCGTCTTGTTTGCAGATGAACCCACGTCTGGGCTTTCTTCCCGAGATTCTGAGAACATCATCGATCTATTGAAAGAGCTCTCGCTCAAGGGCAAGTTAGTATTTGCGGTTATTCATCAGCCTTCCTCCGACATATTCAAAATGTTTGATAAGTTGGTGATCTTAGATTCAGGTGGTTTTCAAATTTATTATGGCAACCCGGTGGACGCCATCACCTATTTCAAAAAAAATATTAACCTTGTAAATAGCGAAGAGGGTGAGTGTCATTCCTGTGGAAATGTAAACCCCGAACAGATTTTCAATATTATCGAGACCAAAATCATCAACGAATTTGGCGACTTTACAAATGAACGAAAATTTTCACCAGAGCAATGGAATGATAATTTTCTAAAAAAGGTTAAAGTACCTGCCCTAACAACTTCCGCTGACACCCCCTACTCAACTTTACGAATACCAAGTTGGTTAAAGCAGATTCGTTTATTTTCCTTGCGGGATCTTTTATCAAAACTAAGTAACCAACAATATCTGCTGATCAATTTGTTAGAAGCACCCTTGTTGGCGTTTATTCTTGCCTTTATTGTTCGGTACTACAATGCGGACGATCCCTTCAAAGAAGGATATGCATTTAGTAAAAACCTGAACATGCCAGCGCATCTGTTTATGAGTGTGATCGTTGCCTTGTTTATGGGGCTCACTGTCAGTGCCGAAGAGATTATTCGGGACCGAAAGATTTTGAAGCGCGAAAAATTCCTGCACCTGAGCAGAAGTAGTTATATCATCTCCAAGGTTGGCATCCTGTTTATGATATCTGCCATCCAAACGGCCCTGTTCGTTTTGGTTGCTAACTATATCTTGGAAATATATGGTATGTTTTTCATCCATTGGGGAATTCTATTTTCGGTGTCTTGCTTTGCCAATCTGTTAGGTTTGAATATTTCCTCTGCGTTTAACTCAGCCGTTACGATCTATATTTTAATACCCATCCTGTTAATTCCACAATTAATTTTGAGTGGCGTAGTGGTCAGGTTTGATAAACTCAACCCAGTGATCGGCAACACCACTGCCGTACCGCTGGTCGGAGATCTAATGGCTTCGCGGTGGGCATTTGAAGCGGCCATGGTCAGTCAGTACAAAGACAATAAATTTGAGAAAAGATTCTATCTCTATGATAAAACCATGGCGGATGCCGATTACAAGAAAATCTATTTCATCCCCCAGCTAGAATCGCGATTAGATTTTGTGAATATGTACTATAAGAGCCAAGATTCTAGCATTAAAAAGGACGTAGCCCAAAAACTTGAACTGGTCAGTCGCGCCATTAAACAAGAGCAAGAGATTGTGGGCAATGGCTTCAACGAAACGAATCGACTTTCAGCATCTCAATTTGACTCTATTACGTTTGTTAAAACAGTCAATTTTCTTGCGGCACTAAAGAAGTTCTATGTCAACAGATACAATCGTGCCGATGATCAAAAAGAAAAAGAGATAAACCGACAAACGAGTACAGCAGAAAAAGAAAAAGAATTTGAAGCGTTAAAAAATTCTTACCAAAATGAGGCAATCGCAGAACTTGTTAGAAACACTATCGAAACAAATCGGATTATTGAAAAGGATGGCAAATTAATCCAAAAGATTTATCCGATTTACAAAGATCCAGATCCCGAACATGTCGTTGATTTTGATGCACAGTTCTATATGCCTGCGAAACATTTCCTAAATCAAAATATTGACACGCTGTATTTCAATATTGGTGTAATTTGGTCGATGACAATTGTGTTAGCGTTGGCACTCTATTGGGAAATCTTGAGAAAAGTAGTAGAAGCGCTCGGTAACATTTCCAATCCTTTACCAAAGAGAATGTAGCCTAATATGTTCTTTTTTCTATCTAAAACGTTGAGCTACATCACCATGCCACTGGTGATTATTTGCGTTTGTTTACTGATCGCGTTGATCTCCCGAAACAATAAATTAAAGAAAAAGCTTTTCAGGCTTGGCACTATTCTTCTTTTATTTTTTTCAAATGATTTTATAGCTAACGAGGTAACCCTGTGGTGGGAAATACCGCCTACCCCTTTTGTTGAGTTGAAAAAGAAATATGAGTACGGAATTCTGTTGACGGGCGTTGGAAAATCAGAAATTCAACCAGCCGACCGCGTATATTTTAGCAGAGGGGCAGATCGCGTAACGCATACACTTCAACTTTATAAACTGGGAATCATCAAAAAAATACTGGTGTCAGGGGGTAATGGAAAATTGAAAGAAGTGCCAAAACAAGAAGCCGATGAAATGGCAGAAGTTCTTATGCTAATGGGAGTGCCGAAAGAAGACATTGTGATAGAAAATATTTCCAGAAACACACACGAATCAGCCATAGAAGTAGCGAAAATTCTCGGAGATAAAGTTAAAGCGAAAGATTGCATAGTTGTAACTTCTTCTTTTCATATCCGCAGATCAATTGCCTGCTACCGAAAGCAAGGATTATTAGTTGATGCCTTTAGCACCGACTTCATTTCGCACAAAAGAAAATTTACGCCTGATGTACTAATCATTCCAAAAATAGAGGCGTTAACCAATTGGCACATATTGATTCGTGAATGGACAGGCATGGTTGCCTACAAAATAGTTGGGTATATCTAATCAGTACTGTCCTGTTCTGAGCATCACCAACGTGCAAGCCTCAATGGCTTCTGCCCCAGATTGCTCAACCATTTTTTCGAATTCTGGATTTTCGGTGCCCGGATTAAAAATAAATCTTTTAGGCTTCAGACTTAATAGATAGCTGTAGTGCTCAGGCTGATGCTGCGGGCCAATGTAAAGTGTAACAGTGTCCACCTCACCGATTATTGGCTTTGATTTAATATCTAAAATCGTTTGCCCCATTACTTCACCTTTCTTTATTCCAATAGGAACAATTTCATGCTGATAGTTCGTCAGCATTTCGGCAGCCATATACGCATACCGAGATTCATTGGTGGTCGCACCTACGATAACAGTTTTTTTACTCATGCTATTGATCGGTTAAAATATTTTTTTGCCACCGCTTCTGCCATGTTCTCTCCATCCATTGCGGCAGAAACAATCCCGCCTGCGTAGCCTGCTCCTTCTCCACATGGAAAGAGTCTTTTAATCTGGATATGCTCACCCGTTTCCTTATCTCGAGGTATCCGTACGGGGGAAGAAGTACGACTTTCAATCCCTATAATTTGTGCCTCGTTTGTCAAGTAACCCTTGATTTTCTTTCCAAAACTTTTGAAACCTTGCCGCAGACCATCTGCTACGAAGGGAGGCAATACTTGATTCATATCGGAAGATTGCAGTCCTGGTTGATAGGAAGTTTCCAACAGGGTTGAGGATGTCTTCATATCAACAAAGTCCATCAAACGTTGAGCGGGTGCAGTTTGGTTCCCGCCTGCTACTTGACACGCATATCTTTCGATCTCGGATTGAAAATGAAGTCCGGCTAGTGGCCCGTGCACCGAATACTTCGTGTAATCACTTTCCTCGACAGACATCACAATCCCAGAATTTGCAAACCTAGAATCGCGTCTGGACGGACTCATACCATTGACAACAATTTCCCCGGGGGAAGTTGCAGCAGGAACAATAAAGCCGCCAGGGCACATGCAAAAAGAAAAAACACCTCGCTCTTTTCCGTTCACTATTGACTGGTGCACCAAAGAATAAGATGAGGCAGGCAAATACAGCCCACGATCTGCTTTGCAATGATATTGCATCTGATCAATAAGATTCTGTGAGTGCTCGACACGTACGCCCAGCGCAAACGGCTTCGCTTCAATCAGAACATCTCGCTTGTGCAACAATTCAAAAATATCGCGAGCAGAGTGCCCCGTAGCAAGTATAACAGATTTCGAGTCCCATCGAGTGCCGCCTTCCGTGACTACACCAGCTATCTCATTGCCCTTCAATTGCAAGTCTGTTACCTTTGTATTGAAATGGATTTCGCCCCCTGCACTCAAAATAGTTTCGCGAAGTTTCATCACCAAAAGCGGTAATTTATTAGTGCCAATATGCGGGTGCGCATCGTAAAGAATTTCTTCTTTCGCACCATGTGCCACCAGTACCTCCAATATCCTTCTTATACTCCCTCGCTTCTTTGATCGTGTATACAACTTACCATCGCTGTACGTACCAGCTCCCCCCTCGCCAAAACAATAATTCGATTCCGGATTAACGATGTGGGCTTTGTTGATGGCTGCGATGTCGCGTCTGCGCGCTTGAACGTCTTTTCCGCGTTCCAAAATAATCGGCTTCAAGCCAAACTCTATCAACCGGATAGCCGCAAACATTCCTGCTGGCCCTGCGCCTACAATAATTACAACGGGTGCTTTGCTAATGTCTTCTACATTTTTATGATAAGATAATAAAGGTGGCTCGTTCTTTTTTGCGATTATCTCTACTAAAAAATTTACAATCACCGATTTACCTCTTGCATCGATTGATTTCCTTAAGGGCCTCAGTATGGTGCTGCCGTCATCCACCAATTTCAGTTTTGAAAAAAGGGCTGATTGAACGTGTTGTTCATCAAATGCCTCCTCGGGATTGAGATTAATTTCTACGGTCTTTTTCATTGGAAAGGTAGTTATCCCTTCAATTGTTTATCGGTAAAAATATACCGATTGCCCATCAAAATTACGCCAGAAAATAACTTAAACAAACTAGCGCATCAATACATAAACGCTACCGCCTTCCATCAAATGAGAGCGAGTAGCCAAAGTTGAAACCAAAGTTAATGCTTCGAGAAAAAGCGGACTGGTCAACTGAAGCAAAATTATCGTTGTAAAGTGGTTCTACATCAAAACTTCGATAACCTGCATTGAAGCCTGTGAACATGTCCAAGGTAAATCCATTACCGTTATTTCGCTGCATCAATCGAATACCTAAAATAACACCGTACTCAGCCCGTTGTTCGGAAGCACTTGCGATAATGGTGGTTTGCGGAGCTACATCTATGTTTGAAAAATGACCTATGTTTGAAAAACGAACTTGGTGACCAAAATACCACATACCTGTTTTCATCGGATTGTAAAATTTCTGCCTGACAGAAATAATGTTTCCTCTTGTAAAGATTTTGTTTTTAGGAACTTCACTGTCGGCAGTAAAAAAAGGATCGCGCAAGCCTTCAAATGAAAACTCATGCCCCAATCTTTCTTGATTATAAAACTCAATGGCGAAAGGCATCGTTCCTATAAACGAAAAAGCTGGATTACCACCAATAATAACACCATGATACTCGGGGTAAAGCGGAGAAAAATAATCAAAGCCAGTTCGCTTTCGCTCTTTCGGAATATTTTTGGTTTTTTTTTGAAGTAGCCGCCCAATCTCGTTCGCCACTGTGTTGTTCTCATAAAATGGCTTATAGTAGCCCGAGAGTTTTCCGTCTTGCTCATACAATTCCCAAGTGCCCACTCTCAAATCATTCTCGATTAGTCCCTTGGTTTGCAGCGATCCGCTCGGGTAATAACCACTATACATTCCTTTGCCCTTCTCGAAGTTGCACTCGCCTTCCTGTTTTCCGTCTTCGTAAAAGTACTGCCACTTTCCTTGATTCTTCTCCTCGACAAGCTGGCCTTTTATTTTTAGCTTTCCACTGGGAAAGTACTCCCGATATTCGCCTACTCCGTTGGTAAAGGTCGTCTCGCTCTTCAACGCTCCATTGTTGGTATAAGAAGACCAGTATCCATTTTTTCTTCCAGCCACAAATTCTCCCTTCGCGCTGATCTCGCCATCTTCAAAATAATAAATCCAATTACCGACCGGTTCATCATTCTCATACTTGCCCACCATCGAGATCTTTCCTGAAGGGAAATAGAATTTCCATTCTCCATCCTTTTTTCCGTTGCTATAATTTCCTTCATTAGATAAAGTTCCGTCCTCATCAAAAAAACGCCAAAATCCCACATTGCGAGAGCCCGCCTTCGGGCCTTCTCCCATTACCTTACCAGAATGATAATATTCAGTATGGCGCCCGTTATCTTCATTGTATTCAATTTCACCGCGCAGCGTGCCATCTTCAAAAAATGTCTTCCAACGTCCAGTTCTTTTATTACCTAAATACTCTCCTGCTTCTTTCAGGTCGCCACTCTCGTAATAAATCTTCCAAACGCCTATCTTCATTTTATCATCAATCGTACCCTCCATGCTCTTGAAACCACTTTCGTAAAAATATTCCCACACGCCATAGTTCGAGTTTGCTCTAAGAATCCCGCGCATGCGCACGTTGCCTGTTTCAAAATAAAAGTCCCAGACGCCTGTGGTTTCGTTGTTTACAAATTGTCCCTTGGATTCTATGTTCCCATTGAGAAAATAAGATATATAGCGACCCTGTAACGTATTGTTTATCGTATCTTTTACCTGATAGACCTCCTTGATATTTTTCTTTAACTCATCGTAATATTTGGTACGTGTAATCCCTTGTCCATAAGACAAAAAAGACACCATACTGAATAAGAAAAATAGCGAATTTTTCACCTTACAAAGGTAGCATAATTTTAAACCTGAGAGCTGGTTGATGGGCACTCTACGCCAAACCCAATTTTGCAATTCCCGATCTTCCCCAATCGGCCTTTTCCTGATCGGTCCACAACTCTGGAAAAAAAATGATTTTTTGAAAACGTGGCGGTAAGTATTTTTGCCAGTTCGTACCTCCAGTTGCTTTAATATCCTCCGGATCTTTCTTGAGGTAATGCCCAGCCGATTTCAAATGAGCTAATGGCCAAAGTACGTTGGCGAGTTGATCGAACTCGCGCATGCGCGAAACGACTTCAGCAGAGCCTCTGAAATTTTTGTCATACAATTTCCACACGTTTTTATCACGGTACTTCATTCCCGTATCTTTAAACAACTTGATGTACTTTTCTTCAAACTGTTGAAGGGTCAACGTTTTTTTGCCGGAAGCCAATTCAGTTGCGCCACTCCGCCAGTACAATTTTTCAATTTGCTGATCAATGTCGCTATATTCTATCAATGCTTCCCTTTCCTGCATATTCACTAAGTTGATTGTATCAGTAGAACAAATCTCAATCAACCGATATTGAGCCGATTGAAAACCCGAAGCTGGTAACAGCGACATCCGGAATTTTAAAAACTGATCACGCTCCATGCCATTCACCATCACCGCAAAAGAATTTTCGAGCAATTCAAAATAGCGAATAATCCGGTCAAGCCGCTCAATAAAAAACTTTTCTTTCAATCCGTCCATGTGCGCGATCTGTTCAATCTCCCAGAGTATCAGGTTAAAATACAGTTCCGTGATTTGGTGATAGATGATAAAGATTTTCTCATCCGGAAATTGAGTTTTTGGATTTTGTAAACTCAACAAAGTATCTAGGTGAATATAGTCCCAGTAGGTTAAGTAATCAGCATGTAAAAGGCCATCGAGGTAGGAGGACAAGTCTTGCCCCATTACTCCATATTTTTGTTGAAGCTTTTTTACCTGTTCGACTAGATTGGCATTCAACGTTTCATTTTCCATGTGCATTCGAAGCTCAAAAATTCATTCTAAAACCGTTCGCGATCAAAAGTAATTTAACGTAAATTTGAACCTTTCATAAAGAATAACCAAAAGGATATGTCAAGCCATATAGCCACCGCAGAAGCCCCCGCAAAAAAATCTTTAAAACAAGATCGCTACGAGCAGCCAGATTTTTATGCGATCGATGACTTTCTCTCAGAGGAACACAAGTTGATTCGCAGCTCGATCCGTGATTTCGTAAAGAAAGAGATTAGCCCCTATATCGAAGACTGGGCACAGCGTGGTCACTTTCCCTATGAAATAGTTAAGAAATTTGGCGATGTGGGTGCTTTTGGCCCTACCCTACCGGTAGAATATGGCTGCGGTGGGTTGGATTATATTTCGTACGGGATCATCATGCAAGAAATTGAGCGGGGCGACTCGGGCATGCGCTCTACGGCTTCGGTACAAGGTTCATTGGTGATGTATCCCATTTACAAATTCGGAAGTGAAGCACAACGGAAAAAATATTTACCCAAGCTTGCCAGTGGTGAGTGGTTGGGATGTTTTGGCTTGACCGAGCCCGACCATGGGTCAAACCCTAGCGGCATGGTCACCAACTTTAAAGACATGGGCGATCATTATCTGTTGAATGGTGCCAAGATGTGGATATCCAATTCACCCAAAGCAGATGTGGCGGTGGTCTGGGCAAAGAATGAAGCAGGACGAATCCATGGATTGATTGTGGAGCGCGGGATGCCGGGCTTTACAACCCCAGAAACACACGGCAAGTGGAGCTTACGTGCGAGCACTACTGGCGAGTTGGTATTTCAGGATGTGAAAGTGCCAAAAGAAAACTTGTTACCCGGCAAAAGTGGTTTGGGCGCACCGATGATGTGCTTGGATTCAGCCCGTTATGGAATTGCTTGGGGAGCGCTTGGCGCAGCAATGGATTGCTATGATTCCGCCAGAAGATATACTGCCGAACGAATTCAATTCGGCAAACCGATTGCATCATTTCAATTACAGCAAAAAAAATTGGCTGAGATGCTTACCGAAATAACAAAAGCACAATTGCTTAACTGGCGATTGGGGATGTTGATGAACGAGGGCAAAGCAACCACGCCTCAAATTTCGATGGCGAAGCGTAACAGTGTGCAAGTGGCCTTGGAAATTGCACGTGAAGCACGGCAGATGCATGGCGGCATGGGCATCACAGGAGAGTATCCATTGATGAGGCATATGATGAACTTAGAATCTGTCGTGACCTACGAAGGCACGCATGATATTCACTTGTTGATTTTAGGAAATGAGATTACGGGGATACCTGCTTTTGCTTGATGACAGTCCTGACTGTCATTGGCGCGCGTCCTCAATTCATCAAAGCAGCAACTGTTTCGCGAGCGCTAAAGAAATCCGGAGTAACTGAAATCATCGTTCACACCGGGCAGCACTTTGACGCCAACATGAGTCAGGTTTTTTTTGATGAAATGGAAATACCACATCCACACTACAACCTAGAAATCAGTGGATTGCAGCATGGTGCGATGACCGGCCGAATGCTAGAAAAAATTGAAGAAGTACTTCTAAAAGAAAAACCAAATTACGTGTTGGTATATGGCGACACCAATTCTACTTTGGCAGGTGCATTAGCTGCCGCCAAGCTTCATATCCCAGTTGCACATGTCGAGGCTGGGCTGCGAAGCTTTGAAATGAAGATGCCCGAAGAGATCAATAGAATTCTTACCGATCGAATTAGCAATATACTTTTCTGTCCTACTAAAACAGCAGTCGCGAACCTTGAAAATGAAGGCTACAAAAATTTCGATTGCCTGATCGAACAGGTCGGTGACGTGATGTACGATGCCGTGCTATTTTATCAGAAAAAAGCAACCTCTCAATCAACGATTATTTCAAAAGTAGGACTAGCGCCAAATAATTTTGTGCTCTGCACCATTCATCGAGCGGAAAATACAGATGATCCAAATCGATTAAAGGAAATTTGCAGTGCATTGAATGAAATCCATAAACAGATTCCTGTGGTTTTGCCGCTTCATCCTCGCACCAGAGGATATCTGAAATCGCTGAATATTGAATTAGACGTATCGCTCCTCGATCCGGTCGGCTACTTTGATATGCTAGCGCTGCTGCAAAACTGTAAGCTCGTAATGACCGACAGCGGTGGATTACAAAAAGAGGCGTTCTTTTTTAAAAAATATTGTGTTACGCTGCGTGATCAAACCGAATGGGTCGAGTTAATTGAGTCGGGAACAAACCAATTGGCGGGAGCGGACAGCGTAGCAATTTTAAATTCATTCGAGGAACTAGCCAAACGTCCATTTCCTATACCTGCGAATCTTTATGGCGATGGTAATGCAGCGGAGTTAATCGCTAAAAAACTGAAAACAATTTAATTGTCAATAAACCCCTTCACGGTAATTCGTTGAACCGGGTTGACAGGATCGTTTGAATAAATCGTAAGGGCTTTATTTTGTAATCCTTCCCGATTGGTGGGATCAAAACGGAACTCGATCATTGTCTCCTCTCCGGGTTTTAGATTCATTTTTCTTACATCGCTTACCAAACAAGAACAGTTGCTTTGCGCGAAACGAATCTGCAATTCCTTCTTTCCTCTATTCTTGATCTTTACTGAGCGAACCACCACTGCGGTAGTTAGAATTTTTCCCAAATCGAGTTCATAATTATCAACACTTAGAACTGGGGATTTGGCTTGTTCCTCCACCGTCAATGCCGAAAAATATTCTTCCACGGTAGCATAGACCGCAAAGGATTTTTCCGGTTGCAGTTTGTCATTTGTTTTAATCAAAATAGTATTGGTGGAAAATCCGTATTGCCCTGCGAGTTTCGCATCGTAAGTAATTCTAATTTTACCCGGGGAATTGGGGGGGATTGCTGTTGGCAAATTCAGTTTTATATGAGAAGGCGAAACTACCTCTAAAAACCGAATCGAATCCCTCCCATTGTTATACGTGGGGAAATCGACTGTCATGGCCTCTTTATTGATAAATAACTTGCCCACGTTAAAAGAGCTATTTCGAAATCGTAGGTTTCCGTTTTCAACCACCAAATCATAAGGACCTGTTTCTAATTTCTTGTCCACTACATTTCCTTTGATCTGAAGCACAATC
>JBBSCN010000101.1:0-11175 GCA_038250265.1 Cytophagales bacterium
ATGGTGTTGGCTTGAAATCAATTTTCATGGAAGCAGACGAACACGACAAGCACGTGGCATACGTATCTCATTTATCGCACGTGAGCGCTTTTTTGCTAGGGCAAACGGTGTTGGATATTGAAAAAGACGAGAAGAACATTTTTGATTTGGCGGGCAGCGGTTTTGCTTCCACCGTACGCTTGGCAAAAAGTTCTCCGGCCATGTGGGCACCGATTTTTGAACAGAATGCTGAGCACTTGAGCAATGCGTTGCTGGAGTACATCATGCACTTGCAGAAATTTCATTACCACTTGTTGAAACGCGATACAAAAGAACTGGTGAAGACGTTGACGAATGCAAATGACATAAGAAGAGTATTAGATAAAAAATAATTGAGAGGTAATGCTGAATGTTGTAGATAACGTGCGGCCGGGATAGAAGTGGAAAGCCTGAAGTGTGGAGCAAGTGTGTTTGCCGGACTTGAAACGAATAGCCCGACAGCCGCCAAAAAAATAAATAGGAATTTTTAAACGGATTTTAAAACTTGAACCTTAATATTGAGTGTATGAAAAAAGGATTAGAACTGGAGTCGATTGCAGAATGGTTAAATGTAAAAAAGCCAATCATCATCAGCGGGCCTTGCAGTGCTGAAACGGAAGAGCAAATGGTGGCAACGGCAAAGCAAATTGCTGCAACTGGGAAAGTGCATGCCTTGCGTGCTGGTATTTGGAAACCGCGCACACGCCCCGGCCAATACGAAGGAGCAGGAGATGTGGGGCTGAACTGGCTGATGACTGCTAAAAAGGAAACGGGTTTACCCGTGACAACGGAGGTTGCCAATGCCGCACATGTTGAAGCGTGTTTGAAGGCAGGTGTAGATATTTTGTGGGTGGGCGCGCGCACAACCGTTAACCCGTTTTCGGTGCAAGAGATTGCGGACTCGCTGAAAGGCGTTGATATTCCGGTGATGGTGAAGAACCCGGTGAACCCTGATTTGGAATTGTGGGTGGGTGCGTTGGAGCGCTTAAATAAAGCGGGAATAAAAAAATTGGCAGCTATCCATCGCGGGTTTTCTTCTTATGAGAAGGGGCCGTTCCGCAATTTGCCCATGTGGGATTTGGCGATTGAATTGAAAACGCGTTTCCCTGAGTTGGAGATGATTTGCGACCCCAGCCATATTTCGGGCAATCGTGATTTGATTGCGTTTGTGGCGCAAAAAGCGCTTGACTTGGACATGTCTGGTTTGATGATCGAAAGCCATATTAATCCGGATGCTGCATGGAGTGATGCCAAGCAACAAGTGACGCCAGCAGCGCTTGGAAAAATATTGGGCGACCTAGTAGTACGCACGGCATCTAGCGAAAACAAAACTTTCAAAGATACCTTGAGCGTACTGCGCGAACAGATTGACCAATTGGATGACGAGATCATGCAGAAGATGTCATCGCGGATGAAGATTTCAGAAAAAATTGGCCAGTACAAGAAGGATAATAACGTTACGATTTTGCAGGTTAATCGATGGGAAGAAATTATCAAGACGCGTGTCACGCTTGGCAAGGCGATGGGATTGGAAGAGGGATTTATGCGTGATTTACTTCGATTGGTGCACCATGAATCGATACAAGTACAAACGAAGGTGATGAATGAAGTGGAGGAGAGGGTTTGAAAATGAATTAAAAATGCAAAATGCAAAATTCAAAATTAGCTTAGCTTGTTGCGTAGCATTTGGTTTGTCAACCGGATTAGCACAAGAAGTGGATAAAAAATATTTGCTCGGTCAGTTTAATGAAGCCAAAGACGAACGTTTTGTAAAGTTAAACAGTGCTCATGCGAAAGGCAGTGCCGCAGGAAAATTTCTTCGAAAGGAAACATACGTAGCTTTTGTAACGATGGCCGAGGCTGCTAAGAAGGAGGGAGTCGAACTATTTATCATTTCAGCCACGCGCAATTTTTCAGCACAGAAATCGATTTGGGAAAATAAATGGGAGGGGAGAACTTTGGTTCAAGGCAAGGATGTGACTACAATTGGCGACCCTACCGAGCGGGCGCGACTGATTATGCTGTATAGCTCTATGCCGGGCACTTCGCGCCACCATTGGGGCACGGACATGGACTTGAATTCATTGGAGAATTCTTATTTCGAAACTAGTGAAGGGTTGAAGATTTATCAATGGCTGCAAGCCAATGCCGCGGAGTTTGGATTTTGTCAGCCTTATACGTCAAAGAAAAATGAAAGAACTGGTTATGAGGAAGAGAAGTGGCATTGGTCGTATTTGCCACTATCAAAGGTGTTGTTGAAGGAGTATAAGGCAAAGATCAATTACTCGGATATCAACGGATTTAAGGGAAGTGATTCCGCTCCATTAGTGAAGTCAATTGAGGATTATGTGGAGGGGGTAGCTTGTAAATAACTTACCCCTTACCCCCTCTCTACAAAGTAGAGAGGGGGTGGCTGAGCGAAGCGAGGCCGGGGATGAGTAGAAATTTGAAAGCCTGCCATTTTTACTAAATAAGAAAGTCAAAATGAAAAAGATTCTTCCAATCATCTTCCTTTTTTGCTTTTGTTCTACTCTATCCCTGAAAAAATTCGATTTGATTATCCGCAATGGATTGATTTACGATGGCTCGGGTAGCAAACCCTTTTTGGGTGATATTGGTATCAATGCTGACACCATTGCAGCCATAGGCGATTTATCAAATGCCACTGGTGAGGAAGAATTGGATGCAAAGGGTTTAGCTATTTCGCCCGGATTTATAAATATGTTGAGTTGGGCAGATGGTTCGTTGTTGAAAGATGGCCGCTCGATGAGCGATATTAAACAGGGCGTCACATTAGAAGTCTTTGGCGAAGGTTGGAGCCCCGGACCACGCAAGAAAAAAAATAGCAAAGACACACTTTGGAGTACGTTGGGTGAATATTTTGAAGTGTTGAAAAAGAAAGGAGTCACTCCCAACTTCGCTTCGTTTGTGGGCGCTACTTCGGTGCGAAATTACGTAGTTGGATATGAGAACAGAAAACCAACCAGTGTTGAATTGGAGCAGATGAAATTTCTGGTGCGCGATGCTATGCAGCAAGGAGCGATGGGCTTGGGTTCTTCGCTGATTTATGCGCCAGCCGATTATGCTTCTACTGAAGAGCTCATCGAGCTGAGTAAAGTAGTTTCAGAATATCATGGGATGTACATCACCCACATGCGCAGCGAGAGCGATAAAATACTGCCTGCCATGAACGAAGTATTTCGAATTGCCAAAGAAGCAAATGTGCCGGCCGAGATTTACCACCTGAAAATTAACAACACCTGGAATTGGAATAAGATAGACACCGTGTTGGCGAAGATTGACAGTGCGCGAAAAGCCGGTTTGAAAATTACGGCCAATATGTACACGTACAACGCCAGCGGAACCAGCATCACCGCGCGATTGCCAACATGGGTTCAAGAAGGTGGTGCAAAAGACATGCGTAAGCGCTTGCGAAATCCTGCGTTGCGAAAGCGTCTGTTAAGGGAAATGGAATTGGGAATACCGAGTAGAAACTCGGATCCCAAAGATGTAATGGTGATGGGATTTAGAACGGATTCTTTGAACGAGAGGTATCGTGGAAAGAGGTTGGATGAGATTGCGAAACTGCACGGCAAGAATGCCAATGAAACGATACTGGATTTGTTGCTGGCTGATAAATCCAGTATACCATGCATCTTCTTTTTGATTTCCGAAGACAATATCAAAAGAATGCTTCCGCTGAGCTATGTGAGTATCTGTTCGGATGCCGGCTCTATTGCTGATGAGCCCCCATTTAATGAAGATGGAACTCATCCTCGCGGGTATGGAAGTTTTGCTCGATTGCTTTCAAAGTATACCCGAGAGGATAAGCTGATTTCTGTTGAAGAGGCAGTTCGCAAAATGACTTCATTGCCCGCGGGCAATTTAAAAATTGAGAAGCGTGGCTTGTTAAAGCCCGGCAACTTTGCTGACATAGTTATTTTTGATTCAACTGCGATTCAAGATCATGCGACTTTTGATGATCCGCACCAGTATGCGTCTGGCGTGCAGCATGTTTTTGTAAATGGAAAACAAGTACTGAAAGAGGGACAGCACACTGGCCAAAAGCCCGGCAGATTAGTGCCCGGCCCAGGACTGACCAGCCATTAAGTGCGGTTCTTTCACCTTATTTGATTACCTTTGGCGCTCACTCCTCCCAATTCCCGTAAAAACCGTATTCAACGGTGCGATAATACAAGAGGCGTTTAAACCAGTCGTCCTCTATTTTAAAAATCACTATGTCATTTGAAAAATTAAATCTTATTGAGCCAATTCTTCGGGCGTTAAAAACAGAAGGTTACACCACCCCCACACCGATACAAGAACAAGCCATTCCTATTTTGTTGGAGCGAAAAGACTTGCTGGGTTGCGCCCAAACGGGCACTGGAAAGACTGCCGCATTTGCTATTCCAATATTGCAGTTGCTCCACCAGGACGAAATTTATGTGAAAGCCCCCGCGGGCATTAAAACGCTAATATTAACTCCCACTCGCGAATTGGCCATTCAAATTGGAGAAAGTTTTGCAGCCTACGGCAGATATTTGAAATTAAGTCACACCGTTATCTTTGGCGGAGTATCCCAAAAATCGCAGACGGATGCTTTGCGTGCAGGCGTAGATATTTTGATTGCAACCCCCGGTCGCTTGTTGGATTTGATGAACCAACGTTACGTTAAACTTGATCATATAAAGGTTTTTGTGTTGGACGAAGCCGATCGCATGTTGGACATGGGTTTCATTCATGATGTAAAAAAAGTAATTGCGAAACTTCCATTGAAAAGGCAAACACTATTCTTCTCGGCTACCATGCCAAAAGAAATTTCATCGTTGGCCCATTCAATTCTTACAAACCCCGTTCGCGTAGAAGTGACTCCGGTTTCATCCACAGCAAACACGATCCAGCAGTCGCTTTACTACGTAGATAAAAAGAATAAGAAGTCGCTGTTGCTCGATTTGCTAAAGGACAGATCGATTGTCACGGCATTGGTTTTTACTCGTACCAAACATGGCGCGGACAAAGTGACCATGGATTTGAATAAAGCAGGTGTTCATGCAGAAGCTATTCACGGAAATAAATCTCAGAATGCAAGACAGCGCGCCCTCAGCAATTTTAAGTTGCAGAAAACACGCGTGCTGGTAGCCACTGATATTGCTGCAAGAGGAATTGATGTGGATGATCTTTCTACGGTAATCAATTACGAATTGCCAAATATTCCCGAAACCTACGTTCACCGAATTGGTAGAACCGGTAGGGCTGGAGCAAGTGGCGTGTCTATTTCATTTTGTGATTTTGACGAACGTGAATTTCTACGCGACATTCAAAAACTAATTGGCAAACCTGTTCCAGTAGTGGATGGTCATCCTTACCCGATGACGGCCACGAGCAGTTCTGAAGAAAAGCCCAAACCGCAATCCCGCCACGGCCAGCAACGCAGGCCGGGTTCGGCTAGGCCAACTTCATCTACTCACTCTTCCACACGTCCAGGAAAAAGCTGGGGGAGTGGGCAGCGCAGGCAAAATTGAGCGTTTAGTGTCAGGCTAGTTGATAATCAACTGTTGCTAGATTCTGGGGGTCGCTTTTTAACCCCCATAATCAGCAACCATCGACAAGTGCCAATTTCACCAATACTTGAGGGCATGGAAACAATTGTTGAGATACCCAACTCACTATAATTTGGATATAAGAAGTTTCCTACAGTGTCGATTAGGTAACCAAAACATCCAGCCATCAAAAATATCCCTAAAATTTTCGGCAAGAAATCCGACTTAAAAACTAAGTAGCCAAACGGAAAAAGCCAAAGCCCCAAAAGAAGGAAACCAAATTAATACCATTGTTATAATAATCAAGTTGTAACATCACCTGCGCGCGTAGTTGATCGGGTTGAATTACGCCAAGGTATTGAGCTTTGCTGATGAGTGTGAGCACAGAATATTTGTGGGATAAATTAACAAGCGAAATTAGCACGCTAACTATTGCCAATGCTACCATGGCGGCAGCATAATTTTTATTGACTGGACTAAGCAATTTGTATAGAACGATTGGCAAGAAAAGAAAAGCGATGTAGCAAACGGCTTCAGCTAAGATACCTAACCGAAACAACGTTTCGTTGGCAACAATAGTAGAAAAAGTGGTAGATGCATTGCTAGTTTGGAAGGTACATATAACAGACTGAAAATGCCTGCTACGACAACGGTTAAATAAATGAGGCCGGCTAGGTGTGCAGTTTTTTTGGTTGGGTTCATACTGCGTTAGAGGGATTGATTTTTTTGTTTTGGCCAATTCCAAGCGTACGCTACAATCGTTGAAGTGATTAAAACTTCAATGATTGCTAAGAATACATAGAACGCTCGCCAAGGAGAAATAGAAGATACACCGACCAAGGCCACAAAAATTGTAAAAAATATTCCGAACACTATATTTAGCCACCTGTTTATGGCTGGTTTCAAAACGATAGAAAGAAAAACCATAACCGCTGGAATCGCTAGAAGCAAAGAGGCAATAAATAATTTTAAAGGGCTATCTAACATGTTAACACCGCTCACTAGACCTTCTACCTTCTTCGGAACATACAGTTCAAAGTAATCACCATACAAATAGCAGAGCGTCACAGATGTCCACAAAGCAGAAAGTTTAATCTTAATATTGAATTTGAAGTCTTCTAATTTATTTACTTCCATAATACATATGTCTTTTACGTTTGTTAACTTATTCCATTTTCAAGCCCTCCACAGGATTTGATTTCGAAACTTTTCTGATCTGTAGAGAGACCGTTGTCAATACAACAACTATCAAAAGAGCTACTGCGATGATTGTACCGGAATAGTCGATAGGCATGTGATATTCGTAGGCAAATTCAAGCACGAACTTTAAAAGCACAAAGCTGATGGGCGCACCTATAACCAATGCAGCTATAAAAAGTATCCAATATTGCTTGGTCACATTAAGAGCAATATTTTTTGTATTGGCGCCCATTACTTTTCGAATACTAAATTCCTTTACCCTTCCCGTCACATTCAGCGTCATCAAGCCGTACAATCCTAAGCTTGCCAATAATACCGCTATCAATGCGATCCCTCTCCAAAACTTGCCGTGCGTACTCATCTGAGAATAATAGTCGCCCCACACATCTTCTTGCAAGCTGCCTTGAAACGGAATTTGAGGATAGAGCTTTGCCCATTCAGCTTGCAACGCTTTGTAGGTTTTAATCTCTGTACCCTCTGCCGCTTTCAACGACAAGTAACGATAATCTTCTTTACTTGCGACTTTGAAAATGAGTGGGCGTATAGGCTTAAAGAAATTGGAGCTGTGAAAATCCTTCACTACACCCACTACTTCAAATCGCATGCTATCAATTTCAACTTGTTGCCCAATGGGCTGTTCCCATCCCGGTAGTAATTGGGATAGGTTCTTGACTAAAAATTCGTTTACTATGATGGCCTGTTTGTCACCGTTTTCCTGCTTATTAAAAATCCTTCCGGCTGCTAGCTCGATACCCAGCGTTTCAAAGTAGTGAGCGTCTACCGAAAGCTGGTCTACTTCGTATTCCCGTTCCGGCAGATGAAGAACCGCGGTGGTGTTGCTCTTGGCTATGTGGTGTTTGGAACCTGAAATAGAAATCACATTGGGGTCTTGAGCCATTACGGCACCCAATTGGTCATAGGCTAATCGATCCGGCACTGCGGCATAAATTGCTTCTGCTTTATTATATCCCCAAGGGCGCTTTACCATATATGCTGAGTTTTGTGTGAACATCACCGCACTGGTCATAAGTATGCATGCGAGAATTAATTGAAATGTGAGAAAAATTTTTGTTATGGGATTTTTCTTTCCAAACTGAACAGAACCTTTTAGAATATTTACTACCTGAAATCTTGAGATATAAAATGCAGGGTAAATGCCCGAGGCGATAGCGGTAAAAAGTAGTATGGCTAAAAGATACATCCATAGCGTCCGATCATTGAATGTAAATTCGGTACTGAAATAGTTCATTTGCTCAAACCAAGGGATGATGACAAACCGGCCCAACAGCACACCCATAATGAGCGCAAAAAAAGTGATGACGATATTCTCCGATAAAAACTGTACGATCACTGTTTTGCGCGAAGCGCCAATGGATTTGCGAACACCAATTTCTTTCAATCGTTTGGCAGCCGATACAATGGCGATGTTAATATAATTGAAACAGGCCAACGCCATCATAAATAAGCTAATCACGCTGAGGAAAATAATCGACTTATAGTCCGAAGCCGAACTGCCGGTAATATCCTCCTTTATATTTTCAGCATGTTGATGCAACGTTACCAGTGGCTCAAAAACGAAAGAGGAAATAGCCCAGTCATTTTTTATGGCTCTGTTTTGAATGGTTTTGTATTTTTCCATTCGTGCTGCGATGGCTACGATATCTGATGGCTGCCCGACTTGTATGAAAGTAGCATTTACTGGTTCTCTCCAATCCTGAAAGTCATAATCAGGCTCCGCGAATTTGAGGTTATCAAAGTGGAGTAGCAACGAAAAACCAAAGCTGCGTGACTCAGGAAATTTTTTGGCCACACCCGTTACTTTAAATACTTTAGTCCTTTCTTTTTCAAAATTCAACTGAATGTTTTGCCCGACAGGGTTCTCGTCACCAAAATATTTGATCGACATTTCTTCGCTGAGGATAATGCTGTTCACATCATTTAGTGAACCTGATATTCCCCACTTCAATGGGAAAGTGAACATCTCCAAAAAAGCTGGATCGGTATAGCTTATGCGTTCGTGGAACACATTGGCCTCTTGTTTTACCACTACGTCTTTGTTCTGTATGCGACACATTTTTTTTACTTGCGCAAAATCTTCTTTTAACATTTCACCCAAGGGCCGTGGAGTGATTCCATATTGTTGCTCAGTACCATCGCGATTAGCAAAAAAAGTAGCGAGATAAACCACATTTTTGTTTTCATGGAATTGATCTGTTCTAAATGTGTACTGGGCAAAGGCATATAAGAGGATACATATACCGATAGCCGCGGATAATCCAAAAATATTGATAAACGAGTTTAATGGATTTTTCATCAAACCCCGAATTGAAATTTTAAAGTAGTTGTTGAACATAGCGTATTGATTTATGTGTTGAATTGCTGACAAATTCTTTACCAACGAAGGCCTAAGTAGTTTGACCATCTCCCACGTATAAATTCTTTTTGCCTTACGAATGGAAAATCGCGCAACGTTATCTTGAAAGATTTCCTCCATATCGCCTTCGATTTCTTCTAGGTATTCTTTCTTTACAAAGAAGCGGAGAATCTTGACTGGCCATTGGGGTGGGTGACACATAGTTGATAGTTCTTAGTTATTAGTTAGCAGGGATTTCATTTTGTCATTTTCTCCATTTGCAATAGCCGCTAGTTAAGATTAATCACTAATTGCTATTAACTACTAACTAAATTGTAATGCCAATTTCGGCATGGATTCCCAAAGACCCGCCCGAATGTCCTTCATCTCTGCCAAAACTTTATGCGCATGAGAAGTAGTGGAGTAGATGCGCTTGCGTTTACCGCCTCTTTTTTTTGTAGCATCGCCAAACATAGAAGTTAGAAATCCTTTTTCTTCCATGCGCTTCAATGCAGATTGGATGGAGCCAACACTCAACTTATCCTTCAAACGTTCTTCCAACTCTCGCTTGATTTCGACACCGTAGGCATCTTGCTGCAGTGCGGCCACAGTCAATAACACTAGCTCTTCAAACTCACCCAGTTTTGTTTTTTTCATCTTCAAGTGGAATAATGGTATTAATCGTAATTGCAGTAAATATAGTTACATATTTTATTCGTTTTTGCAGTTTATATGTTTTAGTAAAATTATTGCATTGAAAATCAATTACTTATCATATTTTAATAAACATTGATTTAAAAATAAACACCGTTTATTAATTTTGCCCGTATCAGTCAAGAAAATATGGGAGTAAAAGAAAGAAAGGAGCGAGGCAAAGTTGAGATGAGGGATAAAATCCTCCGTTCGGCTCATCACCTTTTTTTGGAAAAAGGTTTTGAACAAGTTAGCATCCGCAACATTGCCGAAGCTATTGAATACAGTCCGGCTACCATCTATCTCTACTTCAAGGACAAGAATGAAATTGTGCATGCCCTTCACCAAGATGGTTTCAGGCTATTGGTCGAACATTTTCAGCCGTTGGTTCGATTCACTGATCCATTTGAACGCTTAGTTGAAATGGGAAAAGCCTATATCAAATTTGCGACCACCAACGCTGGTATGTATGAATTGCTTTTCATGCGCTCGGAGCCAATGGAACATGTGACGGATTGCTTGGATGAAGAATGGAAAGAAGGCGACCGTGCTTTTGATGTATTACTGCAAACGGTAAAACAATGTCAAACCTTGGGTCACTTTAAGGGATTAGACTCACAAAATTTTTCGATGATGATTTGGAGTTTCATTCATGGACTTTGCGCGCTGGGCATTAGCAAACACATTATTCATGTAAAAGAAGCCCGCGACAACAGATTGGCGGTAGACGCGGTCATGCATACTACCTATCAAACATTTCATACTGCTTTGGAACGACTTAAATCATAGAATTTTTTTACCATTGAGTGGACACTGTTAATTGCGTTAACGATGAATATTAAAACTGCAACTCTTTATTTGGTTGTGATGTTCCTCTTCTCTGGAAGTCTTTTTGCACAATCGTCTGTTTTGGAAAACTACATCCAAGAAGGGTTGAAGAGTAATCTTCAATTAAAGCAAGAACAACTGAACTTTGAAAAAAGTGAACAGAGTCTTCTCCTTTCCCGGGCACTCTTTTTTCCTCAAGTCTCAGCCATGGGCAATTATACCTTGGCGGGAGGTGGCCGTAGAATTTCCTTTCCTGTAGGCGACTTGTTGAACCCGGTCTACACCACACTCAATCAATTGACCGGCTCCAGCTCGTTTCCTCAAATTGCCAATTTGAACGAGCAGTTCCTACCGAATAACTTCCACGATACGAAGTTTCGTGTCATTCAAAATATTTTTAATCCCGATATCTATTTTGCTTATAAAGCTCAAAAAGAATTGACAACTGTACAACAGGCGCAAAAAAAGGCGTATGAAAACGAATTAAAATTTAACATTGCCTCCGCATATTTTCAATATCTACAAAGTGGAGACGGGTTGGCA
>JBBSCN010000102.1:0-11008 GCA_038250265.1 Cytophagales bacterium
CTGTCGAAAAAGTTTTAGTAGAATGGCCCAATGGAAAAAAAACGAGATTAACGAATGTTACCACGAATCAAATTTTGACTTTACGGCAGCGTGATGGATTAACAGAACCAACCCTTAAAGACTCGTTAGTTCAACCACCTCTTTTCAAAGAGGTGGTTGATCGAAAAGAAATTGATTTTCGTCAACTTGAAAATGATTATGTAGACTTTGATCGCGACCGCCTTCTCTATCATATGATGAGCAGCGAGGGCCCAAGGGTATCCAAAGGCGACATCAATGCAGACGGCCTTGACGATATTTTTATTGGCGGTGCCAAAGATCAATCCGCTTCATTGTACCAGCAATTGCCAAACGGTCAATTTAAACGAATAAATAAGTCAGTATTTGAAAAAGATAAAGTTTCAGAAGATTTAGGTAGCCTGTTTTTTGATGCAGATGGAGATGGCGATCAAGACTTGTATGTGTGCAGTGGGGGTAGTGAATTTTCATCGGTTTCAACTGCGTTAATTGATCGATTGTATATTAATAACGGGAAAGGTGAATTTGAGAAATCACCACAACTTTTACCGACCTCAAATTTCGAAAACACTTCTTGCGTAGAGGCTGCCGACTTTGACGGAGACGGAGACTTGGATTTGTTCGTGGGGGTCAGACTTCAGCCATTTTTGTATGGAATGCCTTCCAATGGATACTTGTTGGTCAATGATGGTACAGGAAATTTTATTAATCAGACAATTAAGATTGCTCCTCAGTTACAAAAAATTGGTTTGATAAGAGATGCTGATTGGGCTGATATAGATGGCGATAGCGACCTAGATCTTCTGATTGTGGGAGAATGGATGTCGATCAAAGTTTTTATTAATCAAGACGGAGTGTTTAAAGATGAGACCGAGCGATGGGGTCTGTCAAACTCGAATGGCTGGTGGAATAGGATTGAATCAGCGGATTTGGATAATGATGGTGATATGGATTTTATAGTGGCTAATCATGGGTTGAATTCCCGTTTCAAAGCGAGCGAAAATAAACCCATTTCAATGTTTGTTAATGACTTCGATAAAAATGGGACGGTAGAACAAATTATCTGTGCCTACAATGGCAATACCAGCTATCCCTTAGCGTTGCGACACGATCTTCTGAGCCAGATACCTAGTTTGAAGAAAAAGTATCTGAAGTATGAAAGTTACAGTAATCAAAAAATAGAAGATATTTTTTCACCGGAACAAATGAAGGCAGCGGTGAAAGTTGAAGCCAAAGTAATGGAGAGCTCGGTTTTGCTAAATAGCGGAGGCAAGTTGGTTCTAAAGCCCCTCCCAATTGAAGCGCAATTTAGTCCTGTTTATGCTGTTTCTATTGATGATTATGATAAAGATGGAAAACTTGATCTTGTGCTGGGCGGCAACCTTTACAAGGTAAAACCAGAGGCCGGCAGATATGATGCCAGCGAAGGTTTGTTTCTCAAAGGAAATGGTGACGGGTCATTTCAATCCATACCCACCCGATCGTCAGGGCTCGTGTTGGAAGGTGAGGTGCGGGACCTGACTATTATAAAAATTAAGGGAATTAACTACCTGCTTTCAGCGAGGAATAATGACACCATTCAATTGTACAAAATTTTTTAACCTGTGTTTAAGCTGAGAAGCCTTAGTCTTTTTATTTTTGCAATACTTGTTTCTTGTAATTCAAGAGTCTCTAAGTATACAGCATTGTTTCATGCTGTCTCTGCCGAAGAATCGGGTGTTGATTTTGAAAACGCACTGATTGAAAATGCCGATTTTAATATCATTGAGTATCTCTACTTCTACAATGGAGGCGGTGTTGCAATAGGTGACATAAATAATGATGGGTTATCAGACATCTACCTCTCAAGCAATCAACAAGCTAACAAGCTGTACTTGAATAAGGGCAATTTGAAATTTGAAGATATTACTGAGACGGCAGGAGTGGCTGGGCTAGGTAATTGGAAAACTGGCGTTAGCATGATTGACGTAAATGCTGACGGTCGGCTTGATATTTTTTTGTGCGGAGTTGGCAACTACAAAAAATTCAACGGGTTTAACCAGTTGTTTATCAACAACGGAAATTTGACTTTCACTGAACGTGCCGCGGAGTATGGGTTGTATTTTAAGGGCTTGTCTACTCAGGCGACTTTCTTTGATTATGATTTGGATGGCGACTTGGATATGTATCTATTGAATCATTCAGTTCATTCGCAGCGGACATATGGAAAAGTGTCCCTTAGAAATGAGTATGATTCGCTAGCGGGTGATAGATTGTACCGCAATGAATTTAGTCAAACCGGAAGATCTTATTTTACGGATGTTACCAGTTCATCGGGGATACTTTCAAGCCAACTAGGTTATGGGCTTAGCGTTGGGATTTCCGATCTCAATAGAGATGGATTTCCTGATATTTATGTTTCAAACGATTTCAGTGAAAACGACTACTTATATCTCAATCAGAAAGATGGAACGTTTTTGCAACAAGCAGAGGCGATCTTAAATCATTCCAGTCGGTTTAGTATGGGGAATGATATCGCAGATTTTAATAATGACCTGTGGCCAGATATTGTGACCTTGGATATGCTGCCTAAAGACGAACCAACTATTAAGACATCTGCTGGAGAGGATTCTTATGAGGTCTATAACTTTAAGCTGAAGTATGGCTTTGGAAGGCAGGTTTCAAGAAACACGCTTCAATTGAATAGGGGCTTGATTTCAGGAAAACTCCGTTTTACAGACATAGCTCCGGTATCAGGTGTTGAAGCCACAGACTGGAGTTGGTGTCCATTACTAAATGATTTTGATGGAGACGGATGGAAGGATTTATTTATCGCCAACGGTATTGCCCGAAGGCCTAACGACCTAGACTATATCAACTTCATTTCCAATGACTCTGTTCAAAAAGTAAGTCAGCAAGACCCTTTGTTCATGGTAAGAGGTATGCCGGCAGGGCAGGTAAGCAATGTTATGTATCGCAATAACGGTGACCTTACATTTGCAGACATCACTGATCAATCTGGGCTTGCACTACCATCAATTTCGAACGGAGCTGCCTACGGAGATTTAGACAATGATGGGGATCCTGATTTGGTGGTCAATCAGTTGAATAGTAGCGCTTTGATTTATCGAAATAATTCGCTGCCAAATCATTTCGCTCGAATTAAACTAATTGGGGATTCCCTGTCTGGAAACCGACTTGCGATTGGTGCTAAGATTATTTTAACACAGGGAGACCATCAACAGGTGCAAGAGCTATTTCCCGTGAGGGGTTGGTGTTCCTCGTCCGATTACACAATTACTTTTGGACTTAAAAAAATCAACGAGGCATTTGACGTAAAGGTGATTTGGCCAAGCGGAAAAGTCTTAACGTTGATAGCAGAAACCAAAAGCTTAACGGTTACTGAAAGTAGCGTGCTTGAGCATTTTGATTATGAAAAATGGAATCAGATTGAACCTATTCTCACGGAGGGTAATAAAATTGATTTCGTCCATCGCGAAAATGAGTTCAATGCATTTAATCGTGAGGCTTTGATGCCCCATATGTTGACTACCCAAGGGCCGCCACTTGCTAAAGCTGATGTGAATGGCGATGGGGTAGATGATTTTTTTGTGGGTGGGGGTCAAGGGCAGTCGGGTGAGATTTTTATTCAAACGACTGTTGGCGAATTTAAAACGACCCTGCAATCTGATTTGCGAAAAGATGCTTTTGCGGAGGACATTGATGCTGTATTTTTTGATGCTGATGGCGATAAAGACTTAGATCTAGTTGTTGTATCAGGGGGTCAAGAACAGATGGAACAAAAGGAGTCACTGCAGCCCCGACTTTATTTTAATGATGGACTCGGAAGATTCACAAAAAAAATTGGAGCTTTTTCAAATATTTTCTCCAACAGTTCATGTGTGAAACCAGCCGACTATGACAAGGATGGGGATATCGATTTATTCATTGGGTCAAGCGTGATGCCGTTTCTTTATGGAATGAGTCCTGTTAGTTTTTTGTTAGTGAACAACGGAAAGGGTGAATTTACGGCCGATGGAAAATGGCTTGGGAATAGTACGTTTGACAACCCCACACAGGTTCGTCCGGGAATGGTGAAGGATGCAGCTTGGGGCGACATTAACAAAGATGGTTTGCTCGATTTGATTTTGGTTGGGGAGTGGATGCCGATTACCGTTTTAATTCAAAACCCCAACCATCAGTTTATAAATTCCACCGTACCATTTGGGCTTCAACAAACACATGGTTGGTGGAATTCAATTGAAGGTGATGATTTTGACGGTGATGGAGACATTGATTTTGTGGTTGGCAATCTGGGTTTGAATTCGAGAATTAGAGCCACGAATGAAAAGCCTTTGACAATGTACCTTGGGGATTTTGATTCAAACGGTAGTTCAGATCATATCTTGGTTTATTTTAATGGCGACAAGAGTTATCCATTCACGTCAAGGGATCAACTAGTGAAGCAAATTCCTTCTCTAAAGAAAAAGTTTCTTAAGTATAAAGACTACCGAGATGTGAAATTGGAAGATATTATAACCCCCGTTCAAAAAGGAAATTCGGCTATGATGAAAGTGAGCCTATTTTCATCGGTATTTATTAAGAATGAAGGCGCTAAATTTAGTGTAACACCTTTGCCAAAAGAGGCGCAGTTTTTTCCGATATTTGGAGTCAAGGTTTTTGATTTGAATAAAGATGGGAACAAAGATATTTTGTTGGTCGGAAATTTGAATGCGGTTCAACCAGAATATGGTGCGTACGACTCGGGGCTTGGCCTAGTTCTGCTGGGGGATGGAAAAGGTAATTTTAATTCAATGAATCCAAGAGAATCAGGTTTTGTGGTTCCGGGAGAGGGTCGGGATATTCAAATATTGAATTCAAAACGGGGCGATAAACCGTCTTTCATGGTCTCCAGAAATAATGATCGGGTACTAGTTTTCAAGATTAAATAAATCAACAAGTATGAAAAATCACTTTCTGTTTTTTGCCGGAATACTCCTCAGTCTTTCAACTTATGGCCAATCTTCTTCGGATTGGATAATTGATGCCAAAGCAATTGACCCCAACAATTACTATGGTGTTACCGTAGCCAATGGAATGGTGGGCCTGGTATCATCGCCTGAGCCCATGAAAGTAAAAGATGTGGTATTGAATGGTGTGTACGATTATTATCAACGCGGTCGAGTATCTAATATTCTCAAAACATTCAATCACGCTAATATGAATTTGGATGTGGACGGGCGGAGAATTGGCATTAAAGATATTTCAAACTATCGCCAGTCGTTGGATATGAAGAGGGCAATACTGGTTACCACATTTGATGTTGGCGACAAGCTTTCGGTTAAGCACTCGATGATGTCACTCCAACATTTGCCTTATACTGCCATGTCTATTGTGGAAATAAAGGCGAAGAAAAATGTGAACGTCACCCCGATGAGTGTGATTGAAGCACCCAATCATTTGATAGATGTTCGTAACACTTATAGTGAAATTGATCGCCCTCACGTAAAGCTTCCATTGCTTTCTTCCGTTGGTAAAAGCCCTTCGGGAAAACATATTCTGGCGGCAAGCAACAGCATCATCTTTTCTGAACCTCATGGACAAGAGCCCACGTTGGTACATGAAGATTGGGATTATAACATGCATTTGGCCAAATTTAATAAAACCTTGAAGGCAGGGGAGACCTATTCTTTTAGCGTAGTTTCTTCGGCTACATCAACAGCGCATTATCAAGACCCATTGAACGAAGCCGAACGCTTAACCATTTTTGCGCGCTTGGAGGGAACAGAACGATTATTGAACCGGCACGTAGCCGAATGGGAAAAACTCTGGAAGAGTGATATTGTGATCGAGGGGGATGTACAAACTCAAAAAGATGTTCGCTTTGCACTTTATCATTTGTATTCATTTGTAAGAGAGGGAACTGGTTATAGTCTTTCACCGATGGGTCTTTCAGGTCTTGGGTATAATGGTCACGTATTTTGGGATACAGAATTATGGATGTATCCACCTTTGTTAATGCTTCATCCTGAAATTGCGAAGTCTGTTTTAGAGTATCGTTTCAATCGATTGGGGGCTGCTAAGCAAAATGCATTTTCGCATGGATATAAGGGCGCGATGTTTCCTTGGGAATCATCAGCCGAAGGATCGGAGGATACTCCTGTGTGGGCACTTACAGGTCCGTTTCAACATCACATCACGGGTTGTGTAGGATGGGCATTTTGGAAATATTATCAAGTAACAAAAGATAGACAATGGTTGCGCGATCGCGGGTATCCTATGCTAAAAGAAGTGGCCGATTTTTGGGCGAGTAGAGTTGAGCGAAAAGGCCCTGGGAAATATGAAATCAATAATGTGATCGGTGCAAACGAGTGGCAAGAAAATATTGATAACAACGCCTTCACCAATGGAATTGCGATTACCGCCTTGCGCTATGCTACTCAGGCTGCGAAAGAAATGGGAGTTGTACCTGACCCTGATTGGGAATTGGTTGCCCAGAATATTCCGATCTTAAAATTCCCTGACGGAACGACCAAAGAAAATGCAACGTATGACGGTGTGATGATCAAGCAAGGTGATGTAAACTTGCTCGCTTTTCCATTGGATTTTATTACCGACAAAAGTCAGATCGAAAAAGATCTTAAATACTACGAGCCACGCTATTCTCCCGAAGGTCCTGCGATGGGACACTCTGCGCTTTCAGCCATCTATTCACGAATGGGTAATCTTGAGAAGGCAACTGAGTTATTTGCTAAGTCCTATAAGCCAAATGAAGTACCACCTTTTGGAGTACTCGCAGAAACAGCAGGTGGCACCAATCCATATTTCGCAACGGGTGCAGGTGGATTTTTGCAAGCGGTAATGAATGGGTTTGGCGGATTAACTATTTCTGATGCTGGAATTACTCAGATTAAAACCAAATTACCAAAAGGCTGGAAGTCATTGGAGATAAGAGGAGTGGGAGTTGATAAGAAGGCATTTACCGTTAAATAGTCGATTGATAGAAAGGAACATCCCCAAGATATTTCAGTATCTGAATTATGTCATACGTTTTAAACTAACGACCATCTTCCAATACATGTTCATGTTCAGGTAGGTAGTGATTATGAATGTAAAGTGGATTTTTTGATTGAATGGAATAATCTAATTTTGTTTTTTAAGAAGGGTAAAGGTAAAAGACCGTTGACTCAAAGTCAAGCAAGAGAAGTTTCGGTTTTTTTAAAAGCCGATAAAACTAAAATAATCGAAAAATGGCAACAAATATTCATCCACCACAAAGAAGTGACATGCGGGGTAGTAAGGCAAAAATCAAAGAGAAAGTAATTTCTATTGCTTCCGCGAATTACATTATTAATTTTATTAATTCCATTAAATTTAATACTGGAAAGGATCGTGTGATTGATTTCTTGCCCCTTTTTCATAAATACGTAAAGGGGGCAACCTTAAATATTTCTCGATTAAAAATTTTTAAGGGTTTTTTGTTAAAAACGGAAATATTTTTTTGGGGCGTAAACGAAGATGTGATTTTTACTACTGATTCACTTTATTATTTTGCTTCAAAGCAAAAGGATGGAATTTTATATTTGATTAAACAATGATTTTAAAATGAAGTATAAGTTATTAGTAATTTTTTCTTTACTTTTTGTTTTATCCTGTAAGAAACAAACAACAGAATACAAATCAAAAGCCAACAACCCTGAATTCCTCCACCGCACCATGAAGGCAATCACAGATAGAATCGTATATGATATATTTTCTCCGCCCGTTGCAAGCAGAATTTATACGTATGCAAGTGTGGCTGCGTACGAAGCAATCATTCATGAGAATCCTAGTTATAGAAGTTTAGCAGGCCAGTTACACGGCTTAGATTCCCTTCCAAAGCCAGACCCAGCTCTAGAATATTGTTTTCCTTTGGCTGCCACGCAAGCAATGATAAAAGTTGGGCGGACATTAATTTTCTCTGAGGACGAGTTTGATAAGTTCACCGAAAAAATTTATGAGGAATTCAAACAAACTGACATGCCGAAGGACGTTTATAATCGCTCTCTTTTGTATGGCGATCAAGTGGCCACGAGTATTTTAGAGTGGTCTTCTACGGATAACTACAAACAATCTCGCAGCTTTCCCAAATATTCTATTGAAGACAATCCTGCTACTTGGAAGCCTACGCCCCCTGCCTACATGGATGCAGTAGAACCTCATTGGAATAAGATTAGGACTTTTGTAATGGATTCAGCCACCCAGTTTAAACCGAATCCTCCAACTGCCTTCTCCATTCAAAAGACTAGCCAGTTTTATAAAGAGGCTAGCGAAGTATATGAAATTGTAAAGAATATAACGGATGAACAGCATGCGATTGCAAGTTTTTGGGACTGCAATCCGTTTGCCATGAATGTGCGCGGTCACGTCATGTTTGCTACTAAGAAAATTTCGCCTGGTGGCCATTGGATTAATATTACTAGAACGATTTGTACTCAATCAAAATCGAGCACGGTTCAATCTGCTGAGGCTTACGTGCGAGTTTCATTATCGGTGGCAGATGGGTTTATTATTTGCTGGGATGAAAAGTATAGGAGCCGAGTGATTCGTCCAGAGACATACATCAATCAATACATCAATGAAGACTGGGTGCCCATTCTTCAAACACCTCCCTTTCCTGAATATACAAGCGGGCATAGCGTAATATCATCCTCGGCTGCAGTAGCACTCACCAAATTATTTGGTGAAAATCATTCCTTTACGGACTCTACTGAATTGGAGTTTGGAATGCCCGCACGAAGCTTTAAATCATTTAATGATGCGGCAGAAGAAGCTGCAGTCAGCCGGTTCTATGGGGGCATTCATTACCTTCCAGCGGTGGAACACGGAGCAAAGCAGGGTACTGCTGTGGGAGAGTTAATCGCACGAAGGATTATCACTCAAAAAAAATAGTTAGGCGAAATACTATTGCACCCATATTTGCTTAATTTTAAATGGTGACTTATCAACCATCGCCTAAAAAATAATCCTATGAGATTTTTATTTGTTGTTCTGATCCTTGCAAGTGTAAAATTTTCAGCGTCTCAGCCTATAGAGGTATATCCCCCCAATTGGTGGGTAAATATGAAATTGAATGGCGTGCAAATCTTGTTGCGCAGCGCGGACACTAATTTTGGCAAGTTAAATTTCACAACGAGTTATCCGGGCGTTTCGATTGTCAAAAAACATACTTTTGAAAACGGAAAGTATATTGCGTTAGATATTATAATATCTTCCGATGCTAAGCCGGGTGTTGTGGTTTTTGAAAGTGTTAATGGAAAGAAGAGAACCCGTTTCAATTGGTCTATTTTGCAAAGGCGAAGCGGAAACGGGTCACAGTTTGCCGTTGGGGTTTCTTCGAGTGATTTTGTTTATCTGCTGATGCCCGATCGGTTTAGCAATGGTGACGCTAAAAATGATAGGATTGTTAGCATGCGAGATCAAACATTGAATCGTGACTCGCTCTACCACAGGCATGGTGGTGACATCGCGGGGATAATCAGCCACCTTGACTATTTAAAGAACCTTGGAGTTACAGCCATCTGGCCGATGCCATTAATCGAAAACGATCGTACAGAACGAACCGAACATGGGTATGGCTTTACAAACCACTATAAAATTGAACCGCGTTTTGGTGGAAGTAACGCGTACAAGCAACTGAGCGACTCACTTCATAAGCACGGAATGAAATTGATTCAGGATGCGGTTTACAATCACGTTGATATAGACCACATCTTGTTCAAAGAAAAGCCCTCCAAAGAGTGGTTTCACCAATGGCCTTCTTACACGGGAACGAGTTACAAAGATCAGCCACTTTACGATCCTTATGGAGCTGCTGTCGACAAGAAGATTACCACCGATGGCTGGTTCACATCGCTTATGCCTGACCTTGATCAAACAAATCCTTATGTTGCCAATTATCTTATTCAACATGCAGTTTGGTCAGTAGAAGAGTTTGGTGTGGATGGTTGGCGGGTAGATACCTATTTGTACAATGATTTGGATTTCATGAACCGTTGCAATGCAGCTTTGATGGCCGAGTATCCAAAGATTTCAATTTTCGGAGAAGTGTGGGTGCATGGCGTGCCTTCGCAATCATACTTCGTAGAAAATAACGTATCGACATCTTTCAAAAGTAACTTGCCAGGTGTGACAGATTTTCAAACTCTCTATTATGGAATTATTCCCGCGCTAACTCAACCATTCGGCTGGACGGAAGGTGTGAACAAACTTTATACAACATTGTCTTTCGATTATTTGTACAAAGACGCAACGCAAAATGTTTTGTTTTTAGATAATCATGATGTGAATAGATTCTTTTCTGTGGTGGGTGAAGACGTGGCAAAACAGAAAATGGGAATCCAGTGGCTGCTCACTTGCAGGGGTATCCCTCAAATGTACTATGGCACAGAAATTTTGATGAAAGGATTTACAAATCCAGATGGATGGGTGCGATTGGATTTTCCGGGTGGCTGGTATGGCGATAAAAAAAATGCCTTTACTGGAAAAGGATTAACTGACGAGGAGGCATCCGTTCAGATGTTGGTAAAAACGCTGGCTAACTTTCGAAAAAATTCTTCTGCCTTAAAGACTGGGAAGATGATGCAATTCGTTCCAACAGACGGGTTGTACGTCTACTTCCGCTATGATAACAACCAGACCGTTATGTGCATAATGAACACAAGCGGTAAGGAAATGGACGTGGATTTTACGAAGTACAAAGAACGAACCGCTGGATTTGCCAACGCAAAAGACATTGTCGCCAATACGGAATTTGATACCGCGATCAAGGCGAAAATACCTACCAAGACAATGTGGGTTCTTGAGTTGTTGAGGCAATAAAGTCTTGCATCTTCCATTTCCTTTCCGCAACTTGAATCGGTTAACGAATTGAAATGACCCTACCTAAGCCTCGGCTCACGTTCTCACAAATCATCAATATGAATGTGGGCTTCTTTGGAATTCAATATAGCTTTGGGTTGCAGCAGTCGGC